>JBBQIT010000448.1:0-3941 GCA_038325205.1 Bdellovibrionota bacterium | reverse complement strand
AGAAGCGGAATCCATTGTTACGGCTTTACTCGGATACACTTCCCAAAAAGTCGACGCTTCACTCTCGAAAAAACTTAATGCGCACGAATTCAAACAAGAAGAAGGCATGCGCGTTATTCATCAATACAACTGCCAGGGTTGCCACGTCGTAGAACGTCTTTGGACTCCGACAGCGGACGATGACCCAGCTCGCGAAGAGCACGAAAAGTCGAAGTACGCTTTGGAAGGCCGCATCTTGAAGTACTACGCGGAAGACGAATCGTTAGGACCGCCTGTCATCTATGGTGAGGGCAAGAAGGTTTTCACCAATTGGGCGTACCATTTCCTAACGGCGCCTTATCCTTTGCGGACCCGACTTAAAGTTCGCATGCCGACGTTCCATCTGTCGGTGGACGAACTCGACAAGATCGTCACGGGATGGGGAAATCAGGGCGAGAATGTTCAGTTCCCGTTTTCATTGCCTCAGAAAGCCAATTTGACGCCGCAGCAGAAAGCGACGGCCCAAACGCTGTTCAATCGTTTGCAGTGCTTGAATTGTCATTCGCTTAGCGAAAAAGCGAGTCCCGCTGACAACGAAGGCAGTCGAGGCCTTGCTCCAAGCTTTGCTTGGACGGCGCGTCGTTTGCGCAAAGATTGGATCATTGAGTGGTTGAAAGATCCTCAAAAGCTCCAGCCTGGGACCCGTATGCCCGGCTTCTGGCCGGATGGCAATTCACCCGCTCCTGATATCCTGGGAGGAAATTCGCAAGCACAGATTGAATTGCTAGCGGAATACCTGATATCTCTAGGTCAGGGAGCAGCTGAAAAGACACCGGCTGAATAGAGTCGCATGGGACATAACTTGGGGGAAGGGGATGCGAAGTCACGGCTTCGTGCTGCCTACGACCCGGCAGTTTACCGAGAGCTAGCAAATCGATTTTCCGCAAGTACCGAGTCCTTCTTAAGGCGGAGCTTGGACGAAGAGTGTTACAGCTTTGCTTGGCAGTCGCCGCCAAGTCTCCTTGAGAAAGTAGAGCCCCTTCTCAGCCACTCGTCGCAAGAGGTCACCAGCCACTTCTCAGAGCTTGCCGAATTTACCTTATCCAATGCGCGCTCTTTGCATACGCCGACCTACATGGGTCACCAAGTTCCGCCGCCCATTCCCGCAGCAGCGCTTTTCGATGCTTTGGGTTCGGTTCCCAATCAAGCCAATGGCGTCTATGAAATGGGGCCGATGTCCTCTTCTGCAGAGCGCGTTCTCATTCGACGACTCTGTTCGAAAATCGGATGGGATCCCAATTCTAGCGCTGGTATCGCCACTAGTGGCGGGTCGCTGGCCAATATGACTGCGATCTTAACGGCAAGGAATGTAAAGTTCCCGGGCGTTTGGACCGAGGGCAAACCTAAAAGCGATACGCTAAAAATCCCCACGATTGTCACGGGAATGGATAGCCACTACTCCATCGCCCGAGCGGCGGGAGTTTTGGGGATTGGGGCTAACAATGTCATCAAAGCTCCGGTCGACAAAGATCGCAGAGTAGATCCTCTTGCTCTGGTAGAACTTTTAGACGCTTTGGAAGCGAGTAATCGGCAGGTCTTTTGTCTGGTTGCTTCGAGCTGTTCGACACCAACGGGATCTTTTGATCCTCTGGTGGAGTTAGCCGAGATAGCTGAGAAGCGAGGCATTTGGCTTCATGTCGACGGCGCTCACGGAGCCCCCGTTCTTTTCTCTTCCAAATACGCTTCGCTAGTTAAAGGTATCGAGTGGGCCGATTCGGTTGCCTGGGATGCCCACAAAATGATGTACACCCCGGCCTTACTTACTTTTTTACTCTATCGAGAAAAGCCCAGAAGTTTTGAGGCTTTTCATCAGGAGGCTCCCTATCTTTTTGGGAGTGCCGCCGAGAAAGTGGAATACGACGGCGGTTTAAGAACTTTCGAATGCACCAAGCGAGGAATGTCTCTCTCTCTCTTTGGAGTGTGGGCGCTCTACGGGGAAACGATCTTTGCGGATTTAGTAGATACGACTTTCGATCTGGCGAGAAAGTTTCATTCGATGCTTGAAGCCTGCGAAGACTTTGAGCCCGCTCATCTCCCCCAAGCCAATATTTTATGTTTCCGTTATGTGCCGAAAGCCATGGAAGGGCAGGACCCAAAATCTGTCTCGGCATTGCAGGTAGCCACTCACCAGCGGCTGGTGGAACGAGGCAAATTTTATACGACGCGTACCGTCCTTGAGGGCCAAACCTATTTTCGGGTTACCCTCATGAACCCCTTTACGGAAGAACGCCACCTAGTGGCTCTTTTAGATGAGATCCGCTCCCTCGCTTAGGTCGAAAAGGTATTCGTTACCTTTCCGACCTTGCTTGGATTTTCGAGGTCGAAAAGGTAACGAATACCTTTTCGACCTTAGACTTTGGGGTTGCTTGCCGGATTGGGGTAACCCAGCTATCGTGTTGGCACCATGAATACGAGAGGTGCTTCTATGATCCGTCTTCTAACCGGTTTTGTTGTTCTGGTCCTTCTAACATCTTGCGGCAGTCGCGAGTTTACCCAAGGTAAATACGATGACTTAAAAGAAGACCGGCTTTTGGATGATAAGTTCAACGAAAGCGACATGAGGCGCATCGCCGATACCATGGTCGCTTCGCTCGTAGGCAGTACCGTGGCTGCGGAATGGAAGAAACCGCCAGTCGTACTCGTCACTCTCGTAAAGAACCGCACCGAAGAACATATCGACATGAAGAGCATCACGGATAAAATCCGGGTCGCCTTAGTAAAAAGCGGTAAGTTCCGGTTCACCGAAAAAGAGGTTCGGGGCGAAGTCGGCGAAGAGCTCGATTACCAAAATAAATCGGGTTATGTCGACCCCGCGACCGCAAGAGCCAAAGGCAAGCAGATTGGCGCTAACTACTTTTTGACCGGTGAGATTACAAGCCGCGTGCAAGAAGTGGGCGGCAAAAAGTACGTTTATTACAAAACCACGCTCAATCTCGTAAATATTCAGACCGCCATTCTCGAATGGACGGATGAAAACGAGCTTCGCAAGTTCTATACGAAAAAGTCTGTCGGAATGTAGCGCTTGAGTGCGAACACAAACCCAAAGCATTTTTCCTATCTTGTTCTAAGTTTTGCCCTGGGCTGCGTCCTCTTTTTAGAGGGCTGTGCGACCTATGCCGGTCGCATGGATCAGCCCCGGCGTAACTTTGAGACGGGCAATTACGACGGCGCTATCGCCGAGCTAAAAAAATACGCCGAAAACAAGGATAACGACGAACTTTTGTATCTCATGGATCTGGGGCTCGTTTATCACACGGCGGGCCGGTACAAAGAGGCCATTGAGACCTTCCTAAGAGCCGACAAAGTTGCCGAGATCAAAGACTACACAAGCCTTGCCGCTAACGCTGCCTCGGTTCTTTTGAACGATGAAATCGTAGCCTATAAAGGGGAAGACTTCGAAAAGGTCATGATCAACATGTACCTTGCGATCGACTACACCCTTTTGCATCAGTGGGACGACGCTCTGGTCGAATGCCGTCGCGTAAACCGCAAATTGGAAATGATGATCTCTCAGGGAGGACTCCCTTACGAGCAGAACTCATTCGCGAAGTATTTAGACGCCGTCCTTTTTGAAGCTCGGAAAGAATGGAATGACGCCTTTGTCGACTATCGAGTCGTCCTAAAGTGGCGGCCGGACTTCCCCTACCTTCCGCAGCCTTTGATACGTTCGGCCGACAAGCTTCAATCTTCGGAAGAGCTAGCTGAGTACCGAAAGCGCTTTCCTAAAACCAATTACAAAATTGCCAAAAACGAAGGGGAAGTGGTCATTTTATTAGAGCAGGGCAGAGGGCCAATCAAAGTGCCTTCGCCGTCCTTCCACCTTTTACCCAAATTTCAAAGGCGGAGTTATAGTTCCGACTACGCCTGGCTACGGGACGGAACGACCACTAACCGAGCCCGTA
>JBBQIT010000447.1:0-3962 GCA_038325205.1 Bdellovibrionota bacterium | reverse complement strand
ACGTACGAGAACATGTGAGTGTCGTCTTCCATCAGCTCAATTAGTTTGTTTGAGCCGGCCGCTTTGTAACGACGAACAAGGTCTGTCGCACGACCTTTCACATAAGACCACGGCAAAACATACGTCACGCGAGACAAAGGTGAATATCCCCACACGATGCCTGCGATTTTTACTAAATGTTCATTCTCCTGGGGCGCTACCATCAAAGCTCCGCCAGAATATCCGGCGGTACGCATGGGAATTTTAAAGCATTCCGTAACGAAATTGGGCTGACAATCGTGAGAGAGCTCGATCTTATGTAATTGGTCCGAGGATCTCCAATTATTCATATTTTCGTCGTTGGTCATGTTGGGCTTTATCATGTCCGGATGTTGTGCGGTCCCAATGAAAGCGGCTTCTTCGCTCCACAGGAATCGGACCAGCCAGGGGGTCTGCCCACCGGCGGCACTACTGGTGCCCGCAATGGCGAGTCTCCACGACTTACCAACGACCGGCTCCTGCATAAAAAGATTGTCTATCTCTTTTTGACCGGCGAGCACTTCTTGCGCATTCCACTCATCCTGAGGCGTGAGGGCAGTCTTCACGCGAAGTACGGCGACGTCATACCCCGGAGCAATTCCAATGACGTCGAAAGGCATCTTATGGGTAGTTCCGGCCTTTTCACCCGGAGTAACGATATGGAGACTTCCCCATTTTTTTCGATCTAGAGGAAGGGTGTGATAATCAGCGATGAGATAGTTGTAGGTGCTATCGACTTCGAACTGAAAGGCTGTTCCATAATACGGTTCGGGGCGATCCCAGCCGATTCTAAAAAGTCCGGCAAGGATTTGAAAAATAGGGAACTTCATCGCGTTCTGCGCAGTCACCCGCTCCTTCGATTTGGGTAACGGCTGATTGACGGGAAACTGTTGCCCGTCTGCGGTGATCGTCCAAACGAGCAAAACGATTTGAAGCGCCAGAGCGCATTTTTTGAGCTGATTCATAGCTTAATCCCACGACCGACAACGAGCTTTTTATCTCATGACTTGATGCGGCATTAGTATGCTTTTTTGCGTTTAAAATCAATGCGGAAGCCGCGAGTCATGGGGTTCTCGGACACACAAATTTAGCTACGAACGACTCCCTACCCATTGATATTAGGTGGAAATTTCATTATACTACGCGTCATAGTTTTGGGTTCCCGGGCCAGGCCTAAGGGTTCGAACTAGTTGATGTGGGACGTTACTCGGAGGCTCCGGTGGACCTTAAAACAGCTAATCTTGACGCGCTTTCTAGCCCTTCATTTCCAAAGACTTTTAACGTTTTTGACCCGGCTATCGTTGTTGACCCCTACGCTACCTACGCACAAATGCGTGAGTCGGCGCCGGTCTACTGGGATGAGAAATTTAAAATTTGGATCGTAACCCGTCACGATGATGTCGTATCTCTTTTGAAGGAACACAATCTCTCTTCCAATCGTATGAGCGCTTTGGTCAAACGCTTCCAGCCCGAAGAACAGGCGCAACTCGGAGAGATTTTGTGTTGGTTGTCTAAAGAATTTATTTTCCAAGATCCGCCCTATCACACTCGATTTCGCTCGTTAGTCTCCCAAGCCTTTACGCCCAGACTGATTCAGTCGCTCAGAGGAAATATTGAAACAAACACGCGAGAACTTTTAGATTCCTTAAAAGGGAAAGCCCGATTCGATCTCATGAAGGAATTTGCCTACCCCCTTCCCTTGATTGTTATCGGTGACATGATGGGAGTGGATCGAAAAGACCGAGACCTTTTGAAAAAATGGTCGGCTTCCATCGTTCATTTTCTTTTGCCCAAACCCACGATGGAACAAGCCTTAGAGTCGCAAGAAAGCGTTCTACAAATGAACGAGTACTTCCGGGCTATCATCGCTAGCCGAAAGAAAAATCCACGCGAAGATTTTATTACAAGCTTGGTCAAAGCCGAAGAGGCGGGACAGATTCTGTCGGACGAAGAGATTATCGCCACATGTACTTTAGTTTTGGTGGCAGGCCATGAAACCACCTGCAATCTTATCGGCAACACCACTTTTACCCTGCTCCAAAATCCAAATCAGTTAGAAATTGTGAAAGCGGAGCCTTCTCTGTTCTCGATGGCGGTGGAAGAAGGGCTTCGTTATGAATGCCCCATTCACTATGTCACTAGGGTTGTCGGTAATGACTTCGAGTTCCGCGGATCCCAATTTCAGAAGGACCAGCGAGTTCTATTAATGGTTTCTTCGGCGCTTAGAGATGCTTCCGTAATCCCCAATCCCACTCGCTTTGATGTAAAACGAGGATTTAAAAGTAATCTTGGATTTGGTATGGGAATTCACTTTTGCCCCGGAGCGCCTTTGGCGCGCCTCGAAGGCGAAATCGCTCTTGAGGAGCTTTTTGCGCGCTTCCCAAATTTAAAACTTCAAACCGAACATTTACCTTGGGTAGCAGGATCCCTTCGCGGACTTTCTATACTGCCCGTTATCGCTGAGTAAGCCATTCCGCTGTCGCAACTAACGGCAGCTGAGGTGATGCGAGCAACATCTCACTTGGTGTTGGGGACACACCGGTGCGGCCGCTTTTCTATGAGGGCGCACCGGAACACCTTTTGGCTAAATACCTATTATTTGTAGTTTTTATTACAATTTCCAGGTTTGGAATTTTTAGTTCAGGACACAAAATTTAAATGGGTCTCTTGCCAATCTAGACACGCTGCGCCAGCTTCAACCTCAACAATCTAACTGGAGGTCGTTCGTGAAAAGTGTGTATGCGATTCTAGGTTTTCTTGTATTTGCGTCTGTCGCTCAAGCAGGACGTTTGAAGATCGAAAAGGGAATGCCCATTCTTCCGGCTCCCGCCCTTCAATGCGGAAACCACGAAGAGGATGGTAAGACTCCTGAATTTGGAGACTACCAAGTCAGTATCCAAGGTAAAACGGCTATTCTTCAAATCATCCAACAAGAAGATGCCAATACCGCGCCTGACATCAAAAGCACCAAATTAAAATGTACGAAAAATGAAAAGCCCACGCCGTGCTGCGATCAAATGGGACTTACGTACACTTGCACCGGCAAGTTTGAACATCACGACTACCATGTGGATGTGCATTCCGGAGGCTTCTTCTTCCATCAAAGCCTTCACGTATTCCGAGATGACAAGTTAGTAGCCGACGTTTCCGTCTGCCGCTAGTTTCTTATTCAGCGCCTCCACTGAGTGGTTCACACGGTGGAGGTTTTTTTTGCAAAAAAATTATGGTGGATGTGTGTAGTAGAAACTAAGAAGCCCATCCACTTTGCCCCAAAGAAAAGTGAACGGGCTCCTCTTAGCTTGCTAATAAGGAAAAAACTATTAACGAGCAAAGTCGAATTTTTGGAGTTACGAACTAACCCCCTTACGCGATTAGTTATAACCTAGTAACTATACCCGTTCCGTATAAAGTTATGAAGAATTAACTAAAAATATTTTCGTAAACGAAAATATTTCTATCCTGAGGACATGCCCGAAGGATCTTATGTACCCAGCAGGGACTAAAAAAGAATCTGTTGCTGGTTCCCCCCAGATACGCTTCAATTGGGTTCACTAAACTTTGAGGAAATATGCCACACCGATTTGAATGGAAGGGGATGTCAGCGGACGGAAACACCGTCACTTTGAAAAAATTTCAGGGGCAGTATGCCTTCCCAGATTATGCCCACGAAAACTGGCACCGACAAAATGCCCAAGAGGCAGGCGTGGGAGTCGTCCTCGACTTAGAAACCACAGGCCTTAGTTCCACCAACGACAAAGTCATCGAAATTGCGCTGCGCAAGTTTCGCTTCAACCGCCTTAATGGTGATGTAGTCAGTATCGATCCCCCGTACGTTGCCCTCCAGGATCCTGGAGTACCTTTGAGCGCCAGAATTCAAGCTATCACCGGGCTCACTGACGAATTGCTTCGAGGGAATAATATCGACTGGCTCCGAGTAGAGACAG
>JBBQIT010000446.1:0-3972 GCA_038325205.1 Bdellovibrionota bacterium | reverse complement strand
TCCAACAACACCAAACCAGCCCAAGAAAGGAGCGAGCATGGAACCAAAACCGGGAGCGGTTAGTCCGTCCGGTCGGATTACCGATCGCGATCGCATGCTTTTCGAGTGCATCTACCGGAACCGATTTGCCGATTTAAACACGATAAAAGACAAATTCTGGCCCGGGCGAACAAGCCGAAACCACTGTCGAAGACTAAAACTCCTCACCGATTGGGGTTATCTAACCCGACTACGTGGTGATTCGGGTAGTGAATTGGGATACCAACTCAAGCGAAAGGCGCTAACGGAAGTTAGGAAAGGTGAACTGCACATTGCCGAGAAAGCGCGCACCAAAGCTCTCTACACAACCTCCTACCGTCACGACAAGTACTTAATCCGGCTACGCGATCTGTTTGAAAGTAGCCCCCTCATTACTCACTACGTACCGGACCACGAACTAAAAGTCGTGCTCGCAAAAAAACACGGAACCCAAGAAAAAAGAGATGAACGCTACAAGGTACCAGACGCTATCTTTCAGCTCCGAACTCACAAGGGCTCATTTATCGTTGGCCTGGAATTAGAACTCGCAATCAAATCGTCTGCCCGCTATGCCAAAATGATGAAGCAACTTTGTATCAGCGATGACTTCACCGTGATCTTTTTCATCGCCGAAAATGATCATGTCCTGCGCACCTTGGAACAACATCTCGCGGCGATTCGCAATAAGGACCGCCTAGTCCAGATGTGGCGTCCCCGTCATGCGTTCTACTTTGCCCGGCTTTCCGATCTCCAGGAGCTGAAGCTGAAAGCCCCCATCAAGGGCGAGGGGGCGATACTGATTCTCGAAGATGTCGCTCGGAACATGGGATGCTAAGCCATCAATTCGATCCGAAAAAGTGAGACACGCTGTCTCACTTTCAAAAAAGAAAAGATGGACTCACATCTATCGTAACTCTCCGTTTTAAAAGGGCCGCTGCCGCCCTGAGTCAGTTCCCTCTCCGTCCTGATCGCTCCTGACCCCTCCCACTCTACGATTGGAAGGGGTCAGGAGCTGGCCAGAGCGAAAACTGACTCAGGGCGGCAACGGCGGAAATTAACAATATTTGGATTGGATTGGATCTGGGAAAAAACTAAGACAACACCCCCTAAGAAAAAAATGACTGGAGGACAGATGAACAAAGAAGGATTCGTGACGATACGGATAACAAAAAATGCTGAAGAAGGACTTGAACGGATGATCGTTCGAACGAATGAAGGCTTTACCGGTGGGCAGGTCAATCGAACGGATCTCGTATCCTGGATCCTGACCCACTTCGAAAGCCGATATCTAAACGAATGTCTGGAAAAGGTACGGCGGGATCACTTTGACCCAGTCCTCTATTTAGAATCGATGGTTCGTGAGGCGAAGGCGGCGAAAGCCAGCGGCGTTGCCATGCCAGATATGAAAGCGATCCTGTCGCCGCTGGCCGAGTCTACATCTGCCGCGAAGCGATCTAAGAGGCTACTTAAGCAGCCCCAGAATCTTGCGCGAGATGAAGCACCAAGTATCGGTACTGGTCAGGAGCGCGATGAGCACGGCCAGGATTAGCTGGCGAAGAGTCCGCTTTGGATTCCGCTCCCGGCGGTTTCCAAGACTGACCCTGATGGAGATCGAGGTCCCTCGACTGTTTTTCATGATTTCACCCTCCGTTCGATTAGAACTACGGAGGTGAAATCAGTCTCGCTCAATTTATGAAGGTGTCTAGCGAAGATGACTTCCTCGAATGGATGGAAGTTGATCGCACCTCACATCCAGGCGGAGTTTGCAAAGAGTACTTTGGGCAGGAAACGAAAGGCGCTCGGCGGTTCAATCAAACTTTGACGACCATATCTAGGGTCCACCATTCAAATCGCCACAGGTGAAATGTATTCTTCAGCATTCATTTTAATAGTCATCTAAATCCGCAAAGCTGATTTCATTCAAGCCCTTCGCGTAGGCGTATTAGTTGTCCCAGACAAAGTATAACGAGCCCATTGGTCTTTGGATCAAGCACCATCGCAATGGGCACGATATGTTCTTTCTTCATCTGAGGGACACTCTTAGAGTAGAAAACTCCGGCTGACCCAAAATCAGAATTTAGGGATCCATTCGGTTTCAATGAAATTGCTATGAGCCCAGAATCCACGGCAGTTGTTAAATAGAGAAAACCAGACGGCGCTAGAGTCATCGATCCAAAGGTATACTGTGCACGAGCAATATCATTCAGTGACACAAACCCACGGATGCCATAGGTCTGATCCAATTCTCCTTTCCTATTCAAAGCTAGCGCGTACCCGTTCGTGGACTCTTCCGCGAGAGTAAGTATGATTCCCCCGTCTTTTCGAGTTACCAATCTGGCCACAGCTGGGACGAACGCTCTACCCGAATGTCGAGCCAGGAGGTCTACGTTTTTTGTGAAAGCTGCGGCATCAACTGTCGACTTCCTGGCAGAACGAATATCCAGACTAGTCACTATCAATGGTGCCGTTGGCTCGGGCATTTTTTCGGAGAAACCCGCTGCGATGAGTTGTCCGTTCTGAACATCGAGCGAATGTTGACTAGCGTGTGGGTATGGCACAGGAGCAGTGACAGCGCCCGCTTCGCCAAATTCCTTCGCTGCCTCAAGAAAAAGGTGCCCCTTAAGATCAGAAGCTATTTTCATTTTTTTCAGCAGAGCGACAAGTTTCGGTTTTCCACCAGTAGGTCCACGCACGTGATCGTAACCAGCAAACAAAATGCTTTTTTCAGTGAGATTGAATCGAATGATATGTGGGCGCCATTCGAGTAAGCCTCCAGAGAATCTTCGAACGCCCTTATCTTCGAAATTGAGCACTATCTTTCCATTCGCATCGAACAAGGCGACAACCCACACACCAGGATGGGGATTCTCTCCTGGACCAAACCAGCAAAGGGTTAATAATTCACCCTTCTCCGTCTCCGCCAAATAAACTATGACGCCGTAATAATCACAGGAAGGAATGCTAGCCCTTCCAGAATTTCCGAAGCTACGATCGACCTTTCCATTCGATAAATAACGCCAAACTTCCGCTTGAGAAATCGCTTTTCTCGGGCCATATTTCGTTCTTCGACCCGCTACCACATAGCGCCCTAAACTATCGATTAAAATATCGCTCCCGGTTAAACTCTCGTCTTTCGCCGTTAAACTCTCGAAGTTTACAAAACCCACTTCGTTGAAAGTGTCGTCTGGATGCCCAATCGGACGAACGACTTTTTCAGATGGAGTCGACGAAGCATTGGTTAATGAAAAGGTAGCAAAAAGGATCCCAATAAAAGCTAACATCTGCACCCTCAACTCTTTCTCTATTGAATTTCCGACAACCTAAGCAAGTTCTTAAGAGGGCCTAACAGGTTGTGCCGGTCTCTCTAAAATCCTGCCCATAAAAACGAGCTAAAACGGCTCGCGAAAGTTCAGTATCGGATATGCCAGGAAGCAGTTCATATAGCATTGGGCCCGGACAGGGAAGCCGTATAGAGGGCATGGGACTTTTGAGGGACATCACCCCGAGTAAACGCCCCTTTTGGACCTTCCACGACAGTAGCTCAAACAATGGACAACTCTATGTTTTATTAAAGAAATCCCGAGTCATTCAAAGCTTCAATTTTTCATCGATTAGAATTTGCAAGCTGGGAGTCGAGGATTCGATCCATTTCGCCTCCTCCAAGTTTCCTTTAAAATCCACTAACTTGTTCTTGATCTTCGAAACGGGATCACGTTAGCGGATTCGCTTTCTGGGAAACTTTTGGAAATTTTGGGAAATGTTTAGTCGGGCAACAACAACCGGTACCACAGGTGGCGGAGGATCGTCATTGAATAGCCTCATGCATCCTGAGATCTCCTTCAATCGAGTCCCACGATCGTGCAAATATCTATCCGTCACACGAGGCGAAGAATGTGCGAATAGTATTCTTAGATCATCCGCCGTCGCTCCCTGCGCCATTTAGAGTTCTGAGGT
>JBBQIT010000445.1:0-3974 GCA_038325205.1 Bdellovibrionota bacterium | reverse complement strand
GGCTGTGAATGAAAGAAAAGGAAACGACTGGACTCGTGAAACCGCTGTCGCCGGCACCTTCTACCCTAAAGACCCCGAAAAACTAGATTCGCTCGTCGAAGAGTACTGTCACCACCCTGAATCCAAAATAGACACTCCTGTGATCGTGGCACCCCATGCCGGCTACATCTATTCGGGGAAAATTGCGGGCGAAGCCTACGGACGAGTCAACATTCCTAATCTTGTCTTCTTGCTGTGTCCTAACCATTCCGGAATGGGAAAGAAGATATCGGTGTGGTCCCAAGGCGTTTGGAAGTCGCCTTTGGGGGATGTGAAAGTCCACGAAGAGGCAAGCCAGCACTTTCTGGAGGCGTGTCGGGAGACCGAAGGAGATGTCGAGGCTCATCTTTACGAGCACGCGAACGAAGTACACTTACCCTTCCTTCAACATTTTAATCCGGACGTTCAGATAGTTCCCATTACCTTGGGCCCCTTGTTGTTGGACCGCTGTCATGAGGTTGGACGGGCGCTTGCTTCGGTTTTTAAAACCTATGGTGTCGGAAAGGCCCTAATCGTCGCCAGTACCGATATGAGCCACTACATAAGTGCCGAGGCCGCCAGTATCCAGGATAAGCCCGCACTGGCCGCCATCGAAGGCGTAGACCCTGACGGCCTTTACCGGGCCGTCGTCGATAACGACATTTCAATGTGTGGCTTTATCCCCACCACCGTGGTCTTGGCGGCGAGCCGGGAAATGGGATTTACGACTGGCAAACTCCTTGCCTACGGAAATAGCGGCGAGACGACCCGCGACTTTCGGTCGGTTGTCGCCTATGCGGCGGCGCGCATCTCTTGACATCAAACTAGCCTGGTGATTCCATTCACAATCTATGAATTTGGAAGAAAAGTTCCAGCTGCTACAAACTAAGCATGCTGAAGCCGAATTAGGCGGGGGCACCGAAAGAATCGCACAACAACACGAACGTGGGAAAATGACTGCGCGAGAGCGTCTTCACTTCCTGCTCGATGAAGGCAGTTTCTGCGAAATCGATAAGTTCGTGACCCATCGTTGTTCAGACTTCGGAATGGCGGAAAAAAAATATTTGGGTGATGGTGTAATCACCGGATACGGAACCATTTCCGGCCGGCACGTTTACGTATACGCCCAAGACTTCACGGTCTTCGGCGGATCCTTATCCGGATCCCAAGCCAAAAAGATTTGTAAGCTTTTAGACATGGCGCTGAAAAACGGGAAACCCGTTATCGGCCTCAATGATTCTGGTGGCGCCAGAATTCAAGAAGGTGTCGAAGCGCTCGGCGGCTATGCCGAGATTTTCTGGCGCAATGTCAGTGCTTCAGGTGTTGTCCCTCAGATCTCGGCGATCTTGGGCCCCTGTGCGGGTGGAGCGGTATACAGTCCTGCCATCACTGATTTTATTTTCATGGCCAAGAAGACAAGCTTCATGTTCGTGACCGGTCCTGATGTGATCAAGACGGTGACTCACGAAGAAGTTTCGATGGAAGATCTTGGCGGCGCTAGCGCTCATACCGCTAGAAGCGGAGTTTGCCACTTCTCGGCGGATGACGAAAAGAGCACCCTGCTCCTCATCCGTGAGCTCTTAAGCTATCTCCCGTCCAACAACGTGGATGATGTTCCGATTGTCCGCTCTAATGATCCCATCTTGCGCCGCGAACCAAGGCTTAAGACGATTATTCCGGAAAATCCCAGACATCCGTACGATATTAACGAGATCATCGAAGCCGTTGTAGACGACAACTATTTCTTTGAGTGCCAAAAAGACTATGCGCAGAACATCGTCATTGGATTTGCCCGTCTTAACGGACGCAGCGTCGGTATCGTCGCCAACCAGCCAAAGATTTTGGCCGGTTGCCTAGACATCAACGCTTCCGTAAAGAGTGCCCGTTTCGTTCGCTTCTGTGACGCCTTCAATATTCCGATAATCACTTTCGTCGACGTCCCAGGATTTTTACCGGGAACCGAACAAGAGTACGGCGGAATCATCAGGCACGGCGCAAAACTTCTCTATGCCTACGCCGAAGCTACCGTTCCCAAGATCACGCTTATCGTGAGAAAAGCGTACGGCGGCGCTTACGACGTTATGGCCTCGAAGCATCTTCGTGCCGACATCAACTACGCTTATCCCTCTGCCGAAATTGCGGTAATGGGACCAGATGGCGCGGTTGCGATTATTCATCGAGCGCAGATCCAAAAGGCTTCCAACGCCGATACCGAGAAATCGAAATTGGTTCAAGAGTACTCGGATACTTTTGCGACACCGTACAAGGCTGCCGAGCTGGGATTTATTGACGAGATCATTGCCCCTGAAGAGACTCGGGCAAAGTTGATTCATGCTTTGGAGATGCTTAAAGGCAAAAGAGATAAGATGCCAGCCAAGAAACACGGGAATATTCCCCTTTGATTTCTCCCGAGGTTGTCTATGAAACCTAAAAGAATTCTTGTCGCTAATCGAGGAGAGATCGCGTTACGCGTGATTCGAGCCTTGCGAGAGATGGGGCATATCCCCCTAGCCGTCTATTCCAAAGCGGACAGGCGATCGATGCATGTGGCGAAAGCAGAACAAGCGGTTTGCATTGGTGATGGCCCTTCTATCCATAGTTATTTAGATATCGATTCGGTAATGAAGGCCGCAAAAGCAATGAACGCCGACGCGGTTCATCCTGGTTACGGATTTCTCTCCGAAAAAGCCGAATTTGCGAAAGCGGTTGAAAGTAACGGCATGATTTTCGTGGGCCCTGCGAGCGAATCTATCGCAATGATGGGCGACAAGGTCATGGCGCGCAAAACGATGGCTAAAGTTGGCTTGCCGCTGGTTCCAGGAACCAAAGACGGATTGACCGATGAAAACGAAGCCGCCAAAGCAGCCAAAGAGATTGGCTTTCCTTTGATGATTAAAGCTTTGGCCGGTGGTGGCGGTAGAGGCATGCGATTAGTTCTCCAAGAGGGGGAATTTCTTAACCTCTTTCGAAGAGCCCATTCCGAAGCTTCCAAAGCTTTCGCCGATGGTAGACTTTATTTAGAACGATATGTTTCTTCTCCGCATCACATTGAAGTGCAGATCATTGCGGATAAGCACGGCAACGTCGTTCATTTATATGAACGCGAATGTTCAGTACAGCGTCGCCATCAAAAGGTGATAGAAGAGAGCCCGAGCCCTTTCATCAGTGAAGAAACTCGCGCCAAGCTGTGTGACGCTGCAGTCCGAGCCGTTCGCGAGATTAAATACGTGAATGCTGGCACTCTCGAATTTCTAGTCGATGAAAAACAGAACTTCTACTTCATGGAGATGAATACCCGTCTTCAAGTAGAACATCCTGTGACCGAATGGGTCACAGGCATCGATCTAGTGCGGGAACAGGTAAATGTCGCTTTAGGGGAAAAACTTTCCTTTAAGCAATCCGACATTCAAGTTCGTGGACACGCGATTGAGTTTCGTATTTGCGCGGAAGATCCCGAGAAGTTCTTGCCGCAGTCAGGTCTTATTACCGGCGTAAACTTCCCCAAAGGGGTAGGCGTCCGAGTCGACTCGCATCTTTATCGCGGCTACGAAATTCCAGTATTTTACGATTCGATGATCGCAAAGATTTCGGTCCATGCACGCAATCGCCCGGAAGCGATTGCTCGCGGCAAAGCTGCCCTCTGTGACACCGTTATGAACGGGGTTAAGACAAACGTTCCGCTTCACTTGCAGCTTTTAGATGCGCCAAAGTTTGTAGCTGGTGATTACACCACGCGACTCATCGGCGACGACTTCAATTATAAAGAGCGAACCCCTGACGCCGAAGAGGCCCGAATGGCGATGATTGCCATCGCGGTCTCCCAGTACAACAAAGAGTTTAAGGGCGGCAAGTTCCTGGACGAGGAAAACTCCCGCTGGAAAACCCTGGGACGAGAGGAAGGGTTGCGCTAATGCTATTCTTTATTCAGCATCAAGGCCAAGAACACAGAGTTCGAG
>JBBQIT010000444.1:0-3975 GCA_038325205.1 Bdellovibrionota bacterium | reverse complement strand
TTTGGGGACCTAATCGTCCTTTTTCAAGGCTAAAACAGCGGGCATTAAGGCTTAGCCTTAACCTCGACCTTACCCTTAAAGTGGCCGTGGCCTGAAGGCTGCCCGAATATTGGAACAAAATCCGGACACTGAAGGCTGTCTCAAGGCTGAGAATCGTTGTTCGCGGATGGCACACCTTCTGCACTGCGTAGAGTGGGAATAACCAAGAACGCCAGGAGCGGCCCAGGAGTGGAAATGAAACTTCATAACGATATTACCCCCTACGGGTCTGAAATCATCGGGACGAACGAAATGGTAGTCCGCGCCAAAGAGAAAGTGGAGCAGGCCCAGAGCCTAAGAATCCTCTTCGTGGGAGAAACGGGCGCGGGAAAGACTCCCTTCGCACGCTACTCGAATCGGGTGATGAGTGAACTAACTGGGTTCAATCGTGCCTTTGAACAAATTAACTGCGCGTGTTTAAGCCCAGAACATTTTCAAGATCAACTCTTTGGTCACAAGCGTGGCGCTTTCACAGGTGCGATTGCAGACAAGAAGGGGTTAGTTGAGATTGCTCGTGGCGGAGATCTCTTTTTAGACGAGATTGGAGATATGCCGCTGGAGACTCAAGCCCACTTTTTAACCTTTTTAGACACCATGGAGTACTACCCTTTAGGTGAAGATAAAAAACGTCGTGCCGACGTGCGCGTGCTCTGCGCCACCAATCGAGATTTGAAAGCGATGGCCGAGGAAGGACGCTTTCGAAAAGATTTATATTCTCGCATCTCTCAAGTGACGGTTGAAATTCCAGCTCTCCGAGAAAGGAGAGAAGACATTGCGCCACTATTCCGGCATTTCGTTGCCAAGTTTTGTGGAGTGGCGAAGCCGTTTGATGAAGCGATAGTTACCCTTCTGGAAAACTACACTTGGAAAGAAGGAAACGTTCGCGAGTTAAAAGATGCTGTGGAATATCTTTGCCTCATGTCGGCTTCAAGCGATCGCATTCGGGTTGAACATGTAGGGGACAGATTTAGAAATGAAACTAATGAAGCCGAAGGTGGCGATTACGCGCCAAAACTTGAGGATGTTTGGTTTGTTTCCAAATTTGGACTAGAAAATTATCTAGAACGCATCGAGAAGAGCCTCCTAGAAAAATGTCTTACTCGCAACTTAGGGTCTCTGGAGAGTATGGCGAAACAGCTCCGCATCTCCCGGCCCACTTTGTACCGACGTCTGAAGAAATATTCGATCTTAAATGCTCGTGAGTTAGACTCTCCGTACGTCGCTGTAAATTAACAGGCTTCAGTGAGTCTTCGGACTGCTTCCTTTCTTTACGCAAAGGAAAAGTCGCCCCCTTATAGCTAACTTTTGCGGCCAAACGAGCTTAGAAGACACGCTGTGTGGTCACTAAGTCATATTCCCAAGGGAAGTGATTGCTTGTTGCCTCAAGTTGGCATACTCCTGGCGAAAACGGGTCGAGAGGCCCATTACAGGAGTTACGTTAATGTGGTACCGATTAAGTCTGTTGTTGTTGGGATTAAATGCTAGCGCGTTTGCCGGCCAAGCGAATAGTTTTAGTTGTCATTCTCACGAAGCAAAACCAAAGTATCAAGCGATGTACGAGACGTCTGGTTTTGTAGGAATCGGAAGTTTGTCTTTCACCATTGATGGAAAAGAAGTTCGCAAAGACAAAAAAGCATCTGATTTTTCTTTCAACCATGCGGTCACTCTTTTAGGCGATGTCGCTACCCTGAGTTACATCGGCGCCGCACTTCATGACGGCACGGTCGTTCGCTATTCCGTAGTCGTTCCCAAGGTCGATTTGAGAAGTATCAACGAGTATAAGTTTGATGCAGTCGCGGTCATTTCAACCGAGCCGGCCCCTCATCGGGCGAATCCGGATGTGACTGTGGTAGATCCTGCTAACACCTATATTCCAGTTAAATGCACAGCACGTCAGGTTTTCTTCGCTACGGGAAGTAAATTTCCTGTAGAAGCCAAAGAAGAAAAATAATCTCTAAAATAGAAGAGGGTGAAGTCCGAAAGTGATTGGACTTCACCCTCGCTCTTTTTAAGGTTGAAGCACGGTGGTGACCTTCTCTTCGACTTTGGGGGCAACCTTTCCATAAGCGACCGCTTGATATTGATAGTAACGGTCGTTGCGTTGAGTGTCTCGGTGCTGATACTTCCAATCGGCATGAGCCCGCATACACTGCTCAGTAATTACTGTGGAATCAAACCTCAGAGTCCTTCGGGGAAACAGTACGGAACCTCTCAACCCGTCATCCGTGCAGGGGTATTCCGAAGCCTCGCAAGCGCGAACGAACATGTAATTCTCCGTCGACACTTTTGCCTGTTTCGAAAGCGCGACTCGGAACCTGAGCTCGGACTCCCTTTCCGGAGCGGATACATATTGGCCGTGAGCGATATATTGGGTGAATGATTCATCGGAGGTGAAACGCTGTCTAGTTTCCGCAGCAAATTTCGAGGTCATCGCTTTGAAATGGCCTGATCTCAGCACCAACGTTGCCCAATTATCGACTAAAGCCAGTCTAATATCCCCCTGCTGGGCGGCGGCCGGAAGGCCTTGCTTCTGTCTTGGATAATCTACAACAAGGGCATTGGCCTGGTTCAGCGCTGCGGGAGCTACCGAAACGTCGGCAGCCGTTGTATTTACCGGATCGTACCAATCGTTGCACCCATCTTTGGGGTAACACTCGCGTACTCTAACCTTTAGCTCGTAATGGCCGATCAAGTGGTCGATTTTTTTGGGAACGCCTATCCAGGATCTCGCGGTGGATTCCGCAAGTGCCGGCCCCGTGCAGTAGCGGGGATCGAAAGGGTCTTCCGTATCCTTCCCGCCCTTGGCTCGGGCGTAGGCCAGGACTTCAGCAAAGTCCGCTACATTTCCTGCAAGAATGTCATCCGTGAGGGCTTTGACCTCGCCGATCTTCTTGTCGTTAAAACCGTCTTTGCCGTGGCGGTAATCCAAGACTTTGCTAATCACCTCTCCAGAAAGGCTGGTACCTTTTCGAATCTCTGACTCACGCTGAGTGTTGAGTACTTCTATGAGCCAATGCAGCTCGTGCTCTTCGAACGTGATATCGCCCACCTTTGCCCCATAAGCCAATGTGCTTGGTGAGATCATTCCCCATAGCCCCATCAAGATTCCTAGCCAATAAATTCGCGTCACCATGGAAGACTCCTTTGTTCAAAAATTGTCTATACCGACAATTAAGTTTGATGAAATAGGCAATTACATGGCAGTGGAAATGAGTCAATTGGAGTTGAAGGCTAGAGAAGCTTATTGAGGACTGATTGCTTTGGACGCAGGCCTTAGGCCTGGTATCCGAGTCTTTGTGAGGTGTTGAGGACCCTTGGCCAAACCTCTTCGCGAAACTTCTGGCCCGAGGGGGTTTTTCCTGAAGTGCCGTAGATCATCATCTCGGCGGCGATAAGGTTTTGAATGACCTGTGCATCCATTTTTACTTTTGTGCTCTTATCATGGGGCCATTCGGTAAAAATCGCGGTGAGTCTCGCGTGTCCGGCTTTTAAAATGGAGTCGTTCAAGTCTCTAAAGACTGGAGCTTGGTGGCACTTAAAATTGAAGTACAACATGACTGGCGTTTGTTCGGGATAATTCTCAAACCAATCTCCGTTCGCGTCGATCAAAGCCTTCAGCCGTTCCTGAGGAGTCTTTGCTTTGTGCATGCGAAGGACGATGAGCTGTTGAACGGTTGCTGTGACTAATTTCACAGCCATGAGGAGAAGTTCATCTACTGATTCGAAGTAATAGGTGAGATGGGATCGGCGAACTTTTAGCATTCGCGCCAAGGACTCAAAACTAAGCGATTCTCCGCCTTTTTTAGCGATAAGACGGATGGCGGCCTCAATGAAAGCGGCTTTGCGGATCTCTCCCTTGCCGGGCTTGACCGGGAAAAGTTGAAAGTAGAGAGGATTATATCGGGCTGCCATTTAAGACTTGTCGTTTACCACAAG
>JBBQIT010000443.1:0-3980 GCA_038325205.1 Bdellovibrionota bacterium | reverse complement strand
ACCGCAGGCCCTTCCAAAATAGCTTCAGTATCGGTCGTAGTTAGTTGCAAAGTGGCCGTTAAGTCGCTGTTGGGGTCATCCAACTGCAAAATGCTCTGTTCAAAATTGAAAGGGGGATCGTAGTAATGAAATCCCAGATATTCGGAACTGAAGTAGCCACCAAGAGTAGTGCGCAGGATGATATTCATCTGCGGAAATTGCGAGGGATCGTCCTTTTGAGTGATAAAGGCGTCGAGAGCCACTGCGATTTGAGTTTTACTATCTTCCATATGCAGCGTGCCGAAATATTTTCCGTAAGTCAGTTGGGCGGCACACAAGACCGTACTGCTAAGCGCGAAACCTAATAAAAGGATTCTGGAAATAGCGCGCGAGTGGATAGTTCGATTAAATTTCATGAAAAATGACATCCTAATAGTAGTGTGGCCCCCAACGAACTTCGCGCGCAAGCTAGTCGAGTCTCAGTGATCGATCTTACGTTCTCTAGAGTCAAGAGCGCGGCGTCAGAGGAGCCTCCCTAATGACCTTGATATATTGATCGTCAACACCACTCCTCGGTCCGGCGATGAAGAGCTCATTCCCGTTAAAAACTATGGGGATCCCATTCACCGACCGGTTAAGTGAGCTGTTATACTGACGGCATGTCATGGAAAGTAAGGGCTTCTAATTTTGGATTAGGGATTGTATTACGGTCCCTCTTTCGTCCAGGCTATTCGATCAAACAAATGCGAAAAAACTTTGATTTCTTAGCGGGAGCTTCTGCCGTTTCTCTTAAGAAAAAGTTTCCAAAGCTTTCGGTCGAAGAAATCTCGCTCTCCGGAACCAACGCCGAAGTCATTACCGCGACTGAATCTCCCAATAAAAATATTCTCTACCTACACGGGGGAGGATATTTCATGGGATCGATCCACAGTTATCGACGAAATGCGATGCGACTGAGCTATCGCTGCAAAGCCCGAGTCTTTCTTTTGGAATATAGCCTTGCGCCCGAGCATCCTTTTCCTACCGCCGTTCATGAAGCCCAAGACGCCTATATTGAATTGCTTCGCCGTTACCCTAGAAACTCGATGGTAATAGCCGGAGATTCTGCAGGAGGTGGGCTTGCGCTCTCCGTGTTACTCGCGCTAAAAGATCGCAATCAGCCGATGCCCTCCAGAGCTTTTTGTTTCTCTCCGTGGGCGGACATGACTTGTTCAGGGGCTGCTTTGACGGCAAACCACAACACCGACGTCTGGCTGAACCGGAAGCACTTAGAAAAATGGGCTCCCATTTATGGCGGAGGGCATGAAACTTCGGATCCGCACCTCTCTCCCGTCTACGGAGATTTCCACGGGTTTCCCCCGCTTCTCTTATTAGCGGGGGACCAAGAGGTTTTGCTGGATGATTCGACGCGTATCGTCAACGCCGCTGTATCTCAAGGGGTCGACGCAAGACTCTTGGTGGGTAAGCAGATGCAGCATGTCTGGCCTTTGTCTTTGCCTTTTCTCTCCGAAAGCAAAGTGGCGATGAAAGCTATCGCCGATTTTGTGAACGAGTAGCGTCAAGCCGCTTTCCAGTCAGTTTTGCCTAAAAAGGTAGGAAGACTTATACTTATAGAGTCTGCCGCGTCGTATCTTACCTCACACTAACATCCATCAAGGGGCTCTAGCCGTGGGCGATTACAAAAAGCTACGGGTATTGATCATCGTGTACGACACCCATGTTCCGCCGGCATCGATCAAAGGGATCGATCTGGAAAAAGCGGAATGGAAAGCCGAATACGAAGTGATCGCTACGCTAAAGGCGATGGGCCAAAACGTGATGGCTTTAGGCGTCGGAACTGACTTAGCTCCTATTAGCAGCGCGATAAACGAATTCAAACCGCATATCGCGGTCAATATGATCGAAGAATTTCATTCCGAGTTTATTTACGATCAAAACGTGGTGAACTATCTAGAGCTGCTTCAAGTTCCTTATACGGGATGCAACCCTCGCGGTCTGATGCTATCTCGTGATAAGGCGCTCGCCAAAAAGCTCCTCGCCTACCACGAGATCCCAGTGCCTCAGTTTGCGGTATTTCCCAAAGGGAGATCTCAGAGCCGCCCCAAACAAGTTCCCTTTCCCCTTATCGTCAAAGCCCTCAATGCCCAAGCTTCATTAGGAATCGCTCAATCGTCCGTAGTCACGAGCGACGAGAAGTTAAAGGAGCGTGTGGAGTTCATTCATGGCTCTATTCAAATGGATGCTATCGCGGAACAATACATCGAGGGTCGCGAGCTCTATGTAGGCATTTTGGGAAACACTCGATTGGAGGCGCTTCCTATTTGGGAGCTTCAGTTCGGACCGCGTTCGGAGTCGAGCCACAAGATAGCGTCTCACGCAGCGAAGTGGGATCCCAAATACATCAAGCGGATGGGAATTAAGATGAAAGAGGCGAAGAACCTATCCGACAGCGAATCGGAAAGCATCCAAGACATTTGCAAACAGGCTTATCGAATTTTGGGACTTAGCGGCTATTGCCGCATGGATCTTAGGCTTTCCTCATCGGGTCAAGTGTATCTCATCGAAGCCAATCCCAATCCTCACATTGGACGAGGCGAAGCGCTTGCCGATTCCGCCATGAAGGCAGGCATTTGCTACGAAGATCTCTTGTGGAAAATAATAAATTTTGGTCTCGCTTGGCAGCCAGGGCAATTGCAAGTCGCTTAACTTTGGAGGACGGTTTTAAATGACACGAAATGGAATTCTTTGTCTTGAAGGCGATTGGGAAACAGGCCTTGCCCGACAACGTAGTTTGTTGCCCGTACTACAGTTGGTAAAAGCCCAATGCAATATTCCCTATATCCATCGAACGGCCTCTACCCGAGACGAATTTCGACGAGTGATTCAAGAATGGCTGAAAGCAAAGTATGCGAAGTACCCTATCCTTTATCTAGGGTTTCACGGCGCCCCGGGAGCGCTTCATATTGGCGGAGAAGAGATACCGATTTGTGATTTGGCGGAATTTGCCGGCAAAGGTCAAAAGCGTATTGTTCACTTCGGCGCGTGTCGTACGTTAAGCGCCCCAAAAAAAACTCTGGATCGTTTTCTTACGATGTCTAAGTTCACTGCAATCTTCGGATTTAAAGTCGATGTGGACTGGCTCCACTCGTGCGCTCTCGAGCTTATTATTCTAGAAGAGATTTCCCGAAGAAAAATCACTCTGGGAAATACTGAGCTTTTCAAAAAGAATTTAAATAAAAGAGCAGGTTCACTTGCTAGGGAGCTTAGCTTTCACATCTGGACGCGGGGCAACCTCTACCGCTAACTCTGTGATCGCTTTACGAACGTAAGTCAGAGGCGCTCTATCATCGAAAGAAACTTTGTCCCCGCTCACCGAAACTCCCAATCGTTTCCACAAAGCGTCCAAATCTTCGGTCCCGGGCTTTAGCGCTAAGCGATCGTAACTTTGTTTGAGCGCGGGAAAACCTAGGGCATCGTCACCTATCTTAACCATTTCTTCAATTTCCCAATCAGCACTTCCGTCGCCGCCCTTCTTCCAAATCGCTTTTATCGCAGTATCCAGAGATTTCGCGTTCTTCGTTTTTTCTCGAATGGAAAGATCGACTAGAAACCAGAAGAGCGCCCCGCCCCAATAAGTTCGTCCCCAGGTGTGAGTAATATTCAATCCCTGATCGCCTGCTTGAGGTAATCCTTTCGGCAGCCCCCAAACCAATTGCGACCAAACGCTCTCTTCGGGCAAGAACCCTGCGCGAACTCGCGAGATGGGCTCGAGATAGGTAGCGAGGCCTTCATCCACCCATTCATAACCGTCGAAGTTTGGAAATCCGGTGTGGAACATTTCGTGAGTAAGCATCCAATCGGGCGGCGGTTTATACCTAGTTGAAATTGAAGCATGACCTCACCTGCGTTTTAATCCGGTTTACGAGACTGGAATCAAAACGAGGTAGAGGTCATGGTGAAAAAAAGAGTAGTAGGAAAAGGGCGAAGAATCAATGCGACGG
>JBBQIT010000442.1:0-4014 GCA_038325205.1 Bdellovibrionota bacterium | reverse complement strand
CTAGTTACGGATACGGGCAGTTTTCGTTATCGTCGGACGAACGCCGGATCTCACCGGATGGCGGCGGAGCTTTTAGAAAAAGGGGTTCGCCCGGATGAAGTTTACGAGTCGGTCTATGCTTGCGACTCGGTAGCGAAGATGAGGCTCTTAGGCCATGTCCTGGAAGCTATTCAGACCTCAAAGGACGGACGAATCGGTTGGTTAACTTGCCCCAAGGCGCTTCGAAATAAATACGGGGCAACCGTAGAAGACACCGAGTCTTTTGTGAATCAGCTCACTCTGATGGAAAAAGTAGAAGTGGGGATTCTTTTTCGCGAAGAAGATAACGGGGACATTAAATTGAGTTTCCGCGGCAATCGTGGAGTTAAAGTCATCGACGTTGCGAAGCGTTTGGGCGGTGGCGGACATCTTTACGCGGCTGGAGCCAGAGTGTCGGGAACGATGCAGGAAGTGACTGAGCGTGTGGTTAAAGTCGTAGAACAGCTATTGAGCAAGGGGCTCTGAAGTTGAGTTTTCCCCGCGTTTAGCGGCGCTGGCTTTGGCGAGAAGTTGAGACATTAGGCTCTTTAGCCCTTCCGTTACCTTCTTATCTTCGCCCAAATTTTCTAAGGTGACTGCCGCCGCTTCTAACGAAGACAGGCAATGTTTACGAGGTTGCCGTCTCATCTTTCCATACATGGAAGTGGTCTCGGGGCGTAACTGAATCTTGGCTATTCGTAGCAACCAAGGATTTCTCCACCAAAGCGTTTTTGACTGCTCCCAATTTCCATCCAAAATCACGACCCCTTTGACGGTCTGTCGGGACATCAATTTTCCACGCGCGGAAAAGACCTGGAAAGGGGGAACCTCTTCAGGAGCGGGTCTAGGCACGACCGTACCTTCAGCGGCAACGGGGGCGACCCCCGGTTTTAGCTGCTTTATTGGCTTTTGGTTTTGGCCCTTATGGTTCTGTGATTTTTTCTGAGTTCCCAAGTACAATACGGCCCATTGATTGGGATCGGCATTCTCCCCAAGAGCTGCACTAAGTGACCGCCAGCTAAGTCCTATCCGGTGAACGCTGTTTTGTAGGTACAAAGAGGCCAAAGGGGCGGTACCTAAGGGGCTTCTGGTCTCCCTAGGATGCTGCAAAATGAGGATGCGATGTCTGGTGGCAACGGACTTAATCACCTCACAAAGGCAGAGTTCTGCTGGTTTCCAACAGTGACTACAGGCTTCTTTGGGTAAGTTTCTTGGGGCATCTCGTTTCACTGGCGGGGTATACCAAGAATTAAACTTTAATCAAAGGGGATTCCATGTGTTATAACCACCCCTTTTTAGGGATCCGGGAATAGGTGTAATTTCATATGAGTGTGAACTCAAAAATTCGTAATATCGCGATCATCGCCCACGTCGATCATGGCAAAACTACGCTGGTAGACGGTCTTTTGTGGCAAAGCGGCCTTTTTCGCTCAAACCAGAGCGTTAATGAACGAGCCATGGATAACTTGGATTTGGAGCGCGAGCGCGGGATCACCCTAACGGCCAAGAACGCAGCGATTCACTGGAAAGGTACCCGAATTAACATCGTGGATACGCCAGGCCATGCCGACTTCGGCGGAGAAGTCGAACGTGGATTGCAGATGGTGGACGGTTGCCTCCTTTTGGTAGACGCGGCCGAAGGCCCCTTGCCCCAGACCCGTTTCGTGCTCCGGCATGCGATGGAGATGGATAAGAAGATCATCGTTGTGATGAATAAGATTGATCGCTCGGATGCGCGTTGCGAAGAAGTGCTCGAAGAGATCTACGAGCTTTTCATGGATCTAGACGCCAAAGATCATCAATTTGATTTTCCTATCGTGTATACGAACGCCCGAAAGCGTATTGCGGTGGCGAATCCGGCCGATCCTCAAGAAGGCAAAGATCTGTCACTCCTATTCGACAAGATCATTGAGCATATTCCACCTCCAGAGGTGAACCCAGAGCACGGGCTACAGATGCTCATCTCCAATACGAATTATAGCGATTATCTCGGTCGTATGGCTGTCGGAAAGATTACGTCCGGCAAGATTCGGGTAGGTGACAAAGTTAAGTTGTCTCAAGAAGCCGGCATGCTTGCGGAAACTACCATCACGGCACTCTTCGCCTACGACGGTATGGAGACGAAAAAGATTGAGCAGGCCGAAGCAGGTGATATTGCGATCGTAGCGGGTATCGAGGAGCTTAAGATCGGCGACACTCTCTGCGATGCCACCGATCCCAAACCACTTCCTCGCATCACGGTGGAAGCGCCGACGATTTCCATTCATCTTATCGTTAATACCGGTCCTTTTGCGGGCAAAGACGGCAAACGTCTGACCTCTCGCGTACTTTGGGATCGTCTCGAGAGAGAGCTTCGTACCAACGTTTCGCTGCAAGCGGGAAAGACTGAGTCTTCCGATACCATGGTGATCAAAGGTCGAGGCGAGCTACAGTTTGCCATCTTGGCCGAGCAGATGCGTCGTGAAGGTTATGAATTCATGTTGGGAAGACCCAAAGTCATTACCCGCGAAGTGAATGGGAAGCTCGAAGAGCCGCAAGAACACGTGGTTTTGGACGTTCCCGAGACTTGCGTTGGAATGATTACGGAGCATTTGGGACCGCGTAAGGGTGTCATGACGAATTTGATTAAAAAAGGGTCGGATCGAGTCCGTCTCGAATTCGATATCCCTTCGCGCGGACTAATCGGCTATCGCTCAGAATTTATGAACGATACGCGAGGATTAGGACTTATTAGCTCCTACTTCAACGGATTCATCCCCTGGCAGGGACATATCATCGACCGTGTTAACGGCGCGATGGTAGCCGATCGTACCGGTAAGACGACTCCGTACGCGTTATTCAATCTCGAGCCTCGCGGAAAGCTCTGCGTAAATGTGAGCACTGAAATTTACGAAGGCATGATTGTAGGTATTCACAACAAGCAGAACGATATTAACGTCAATGCTTCCCGCGAAAAGAAGCTTACGAACATTCGCGCCGCGGGCAGTGATGAAAACGTCATTTTGACGCCGGTGACTCCGCTTACTTTGGAATACTGCATCGCGTGGATCGCCGATGATGAAGTCGTCGAAGTGACTCCTCAGTTCTTACGGCTCCGAAAACGCATTCTTGACCAAAACAAGCGTTCTATTATCCGAACGGCCAAAGACGACGACGACGAGTAGGGTCAGCTTGCCAGTCCTTTGAGTAGCCCATATACTTGATGCTGTTAGGTATCTTTAAAAATGGCATCAAAGAAAAATATAAGATCATTAATTGGGCAGCTTTTTGTCGTCGGATTTAACGGCCCTTCTGTGCCCGCCGACTTGAAAAAGTTCATTCAGGAAAACACCCTGGGTGGGGTCATCTATTTCAAACGCACTGTCCAATCTCCGGCTCAATTGGCCGAACTAAGCAACGAGCTTCAGTTCAGTTGTCGTGAGAAGGATGCCCCAGGACTTTTAATCTCTATTGACCACGAAGGCGGCAAGATTAACCGCTTAGTGAAGCCTTTTACCAAATTTCCCGGCAACGACTATTTGGGCGAGCTGAACTCACCGAAAATTGGTTTTGAATTTGGAATGATCTTAGCGAAAGAGCTTAAAGCGGTCGGTATTAACGTAAACTACGCGCCTGTGGTCGACGTCAATTCCAACAATAACAGCCCCATCATCAAAGCTCGGGCCTTTTCGAATGATCCGGAAATCTGCGGAAAATTAGGATCAGCCGTTTGCCGGGGCCTTCAGAAGATGGGCGTCGTCGCTGTCGCTAAACATTTTCCCGGCCATGGGGATACCAAAGAAGATTCACATTTTACGCTTCCGAAAGTGAATAAGACGGTCGCGCAGTTAGAAGAGCTAGAGCTCATCCCTTTTCGTCGCGTGATCCGAAGTCGTGTCGAAGGCATAATGACCGCGCACATTATGAATCCGGCGGTCGACGCTGATCTTCCTTCGACTCTTTCGAAGAAGACCATCGATATTTTGAGAAATGATTTGCGCTACTCCAAGATCATTT
>JBBQIT010000441.1:0-4025 GCA_038325205.1 Bdellovibrionota bacterium | reverse complement strand
GCGCCCTCCCCGTTCACCGGGCAGATGTTGTCCTATGAGTTCTATCTCGAGACGCTTAAGAACTACTGCCGCGCGCTGAAGCTGCCTGTCATCGGCACGCACGGATTACGGCATAGCACTTCGGAACTCTATCAGAGTAACGGAGCCACGAGAGACGACCTAAGGCAGCTTTTCGCCCATTCGTCCTCGGACGTCACGGATCGCTACATTCACCATAACGGCAATCTGGATAAGGTGGTTCGAAAGCTTCGCGTGTTGTCCGGAGGAAAGGAGGAATTAAATTCCGATCGTTCTTCGGCTGGTACGTCCGGTACGAACCAATAGACACTTTCCATGATCTTTCCATGGAAACATTTATACGACAACAAATCTGAAAGGGAGGTGAGTTAAGTGGTTATTTGTTTTGGGACTTTTTATCGGGGCGGCGGGATTTGAACCCACGACCCTCTGCTCCCAAAGCAGATGCGCTAGCCAGCTGCGCTACGCCCCGTTAGTTGGAAACCTTAATGGTTTCTCTTGCTTAAGTCATTCGGAAACTCGAATCAAAGACCTTACTCGGTATCCGATTAATTTTCACGGGGATTTTCAATGGCTCACCTTTTTATTCAGAGGCTATTCTGGCATGCGGGTACCTGCCATCCCGAGGATTTCGGTGATACCCAAAACTTCAATTGGGGTAGCCCCTGCCACATTTGATGGGGGGCGATTGCTAGAGTTTCTTACCCACCGCTTCGAGAGTTTTAACTACCTGACCCCCTTGCGTCGCGTACTGAATAAATCTTAGTTGGTCCGCTCCCGTGGCGTCTTTTTCAAAGACGATGGCCGTAGTTCTGGGATCCATTAAAAACTTATCGTTGGGGTCTTTTGGGGCAAAGGCATCCAGGGACTCTACGTTAAACAAATTGTTGGGATAGCTCGTAAGCCGTGCCGGTTGGCCTTGAGATCCGATAACGATGAGGAAACTGCGTTTTGCCTTTACTTCGATCGTGGGGCCGATGCCAAAATCATATTTACCGGCAAACTTAGCCTGAGCTTCGGGGGTGAGGGGAGAACCAGAGTCGGAAGAGCACCCCGGAATTCCAAAGACCGTTTCGGCAACACACTTCACTTCAATGGCAGTGTTACTCAAATAGAAAAATCCAATTCTCTGCTCCGGATCAAAAGCCAAATGAGTATGAAACCCGGAGTGCTCGCCATTGTGCCAAACCACTTGGCTATTTCCCGAAATGCCTATTTGCCATCCCAATCCGATTTTTCCGGTGGGGGAGTCGCGTTTCGGCAAGTGGCTCAACTGAATCGCTTCCGCAAGGGGAGTACTCTCCGGAAATAGATTGGCGCCTAGATACTTCATCATGTCCTCCGCAGTGGACAGAATGGCCCCATTGCCTTGCATAGGACCTGAGATAGAAGGACTCATTGGCTTTAGAAAAGTGTCGTAACCTTGAACTGTTGGAGTGGGGGATGAAGGATCGCTTACGATCGTCGCTTTCAATTGTAGAGGGGTAGTGACTAGGGAACTCAATGCCGTAGCATAGTCAGTGCCTGCTGCTCTTCCTAAAGCCAAACCTAAGAGGGCGTAGCCGGTGTTTGAGTAGTGATAGGGATAGGGTCTTTTTCCTTTTAACCAGTTGGTTAGGGTCACAGGAAGGTAAGCGGGATTAAAATTCAGAAGGTACGCTTCCAATTTTTCTAGAGTGTAATCCGCATATGGATTTTTCGGATCATTAAACGAAAGCCCTTTGGGATCGGACGAATTATATTCCCCAGGAAAGTAGGGAAGTCCGGAACTGTGTGTGGCGAGATCGAGGAGCGTGATACTTTCAATCCAGTGGTTTCCTGCTATTTCAGGAACCCATTTCGAAATAGGATCCTCTAAAGTGACTTTTCCTTGAGTAACCAAATCTCCTAAAATAATTCCGGTGAAAGTCTTGGTAAGGGAGGCCAGTTCAAATACGTCATTAGGCTCGATGGCTTTTGAGACATCTAAGTCGTGACTACCGTAACTCCACACCGAAGCTTCGCAACTTTCAGGCTTTGTCTCTTTGCAGTTTTGAAGCACTCCTACAATCAATCCCACATTGCGTTCCGCCGCTATTTGCGGATTGATTACGGCGTCTAAATTCGTCTTTAGGTCTGAAGCGACGCTCGCAATGCTTAGGTGAAGAAGGAGGACGGCAACAACACGAAGCCTGGACATGGATTACGATTTCCTGGTCATTTTCACGGGATGATCCCGTGAAGCCACCGCCACGCTAGATCAAGCAGGAAAACTACGCAAGTGCCGGGCGTTACCCTCGTCGTATGGCCGCTTTCAATTCAAATTCGCGGAAAGGACATAATCGAGCTTCGGGTAATTCGCCTTTAGATAGGCATTCCCTTGCTTCGTAATTAAATCCTGATCGGGACCTGAGCCATCTGGCCCTTCGCCGTATCCTGTATAAAACTTTTTGGCGACAGCTAGGCTGTCAGCATCAACCATTTTACAAATGGGAGAAAATCCAAGCTTATCCAAACGAACGTTGTCGACTAGGTTAATAAAAAGCTGAGTGGTCCGAGTATTGGGTCCTGCGTCCGCATAGGTCAAAGTTCCGGCAACGTTGGATGCCACAACCGGATCATCGGTGAGATTAGCGTTTTCCCATGTGGCGGCAATGGCAGGTTCTCCTGATATTCCGAACTGGGCGACAAATCTTTCGATAACTCGGAAGAAAGCGACTTCCCTAAAGAAACCAGAAGTCACTAATTCGTAAAGTCTCGCTTCACCCAACGGAGCCCATCCCTGGGGACATTCAAACTGCATGTCACCTTGAGTAGTCTTAAAGGTAAAAGAAAAGTGATCCGGCGCTGTAGCGCCAAATGCTGAATTACTTAAGAGAAACACCGAAAGAAACCATAGAAGGAATTTGTTTGTCATAAGCTTCTATATAGCGAGTCGGTGCTCATCTTGGTAGGCACGCTAGGTCGTGAAATAGCCATTTCCTGCTTCTGTTTGTAGATATCTCCATTTAGCGCTATGACTGGTTTCTCGGGTAAAAGAGTGGTTGTGGCTTCTTTTCATTGGTCCTAAGTTTCAGCGGGGTACGTTATTTCACTCGTTCTTCTATTAATAGCGCTGGTCTGTCCGGTGACGATGCTTAAGGCGTCCTCTTTGGACGGGCTAACTTTTCAACCACTTGTGCTGGCGAAAAGTTATCTAGACACTGCTCTGAAACAGGGACATTTTCTTTCCTTGGCGGATGGCGCTGGCATTTTCTTCGTTGAGGAAAGGGACGTTCAGCCACCGAATCGATACGTCATTTTGCTCCGTGACCCGAACGCTACCGATTTGCGCAAGTCAGCACTGGAAGTCTTAAAGGTCCCCTGGAATAACAACCGTGAGGATCCTCAGATTTGCACCGACCGGTCCGAATTGTACGCCGCTGGGTTTCCCGAAAATTCCCTTGCTGTTTTGGTGCGCGGCCGAGCGGTACGACTCGTGACTACTACAGCCCTGATTAAGGGGCGTATTGCTCGCGGCGAGGTCTACCTTACTTGCAGCGATTGCGGTCGTGCCGTTCAACAGAAACTGGATCGGGATTGTTCTAAATGTTCCAATTGTGTGGTTCGTGATCCCGCCCAGTTTAAGATTCGACCTCGGGATGTTTCAAGACGCGGGCGTCCTTGGGCAGTGTCTCGTCCTCCCTCTAGACCTGAGAGTATTTTTGACGGAGAGTAAGAGCCCGAGTGCGACTCTTACCTGGCGTTGATCCGCTTTTCTAACGGTTCCAAAACCGCTCCACTGAATTCATCCATTCGGCTTTGCAAGTTTTGAGAACGGTAGGAGTCATATACCATTTCCGCAAGAACTAGGCGGGTGTGGTCCATCGCTTTTTCAACGACAAATTTGGCTTTGGGATCTACCCCTGACGCTGGGTACTCCGACTTTTTTAAAAGTTCAGCGGTGGCTTCGTCCTCTCCCTTAAGCCATCGCCGAATGGCGGTGACGATTTGGGTAGAAGCTTTGGCGTACGAAGGAGACCAAGACT
>JBBQIT010000440.1:0-4026 GCA_038325205.1 Bdellovibrionota bacterium | reverse complement strand
GTCTTTATTTCAAATTTGCGTTCCAAGACGCCGTCGATCAGAACTATCAGCAGAACCTGTTTCGCGCGGCGAATATGGATTCTCTGACCCAGCTCTATAACAAAAAATATTTTATCGATGCTTTGAACAAAGAGTTTAGCTTTAGCCGACGTAATACTCAGCCTCTCTCTCTTCTTATGATCGACATCGATCATTTTAAAGCGGTGAACGATACCCACGGTCACCAAGCCGGCGACTTGGTATTAAAATCCGTTGGCCAATATTTGATGAAGAATCTTCGTCTCGAAAACGTAGCCGCACGCTACGGCGGCGAGGAATTCGCCATTATCTTGCGAAACGTTCATGGCGAGATGGCAATGATGATCGCAGAGCGATTACGTAAATCCATCGAGAACGAAAGAGTCGTCTATCGCGGCAAGATTATTCAAGTCACCGTCAGTATTGGGGTGGCTACTTTGGAAGGTAAAAACTTCGAAACGTTGGAAGACCTTATCCGAAGCGCCGATGAGAACCTCTACGAAGCCAAAGAAACGGGTCGTAACCGAATCGTTGTCAAAAAAGCGGCCTAGTTTTTATTCGACGAAGAGTACTTTGGAATGGGATTTCCCAGAGTCGAAGGACGCATGGTCTGTCCCGGCCCCATCCCCTCCGGCAACCCCGCTTCAAGATCCGCCGTAAGCACAAACCCTAAACTATCCGTGTAGGCATCCCCCTGCCCGCAGATCTTGATCGGAATGATCTCAGGACCGGTCGCTATGGGAGATACGGTCAGACCGGGCATGTTTCTGGGCTTAAGCGGAGCGATACGAAATCTGGGATCAGCCGCTTCGTACAACGCGGCAACGCCTCCGAAATTTCGAAAATAGCGCGGAGGCCCCAATTTCATAATGCGAACGAGTCCTTGCACGCGGGTAAGCAAAGGATTCTCTTCCATTAACCTTTCCCAGCCCAATTGAGGGTCGGAGTAGATAAGGCTCAGGTTACCCATGAAAAGGGTCGGGTCTTTATAAACATTGATCGGCTTGGCGAGGTGGAGCTCTTCACAGTAAACCGCGGGGTTTTCAGTCACAATTTGGACCCCCATGGCCGATTCTGGAACCAGTGCCGTAAAAAGCAATAACGCCGTGATAGGGGCGAACGCCCCTAAAACCCCTACTAATTTTCCCATCTATCCCCCCAACCCAATTAAAAAGTAACCGGTCGGTATGATGAAAAGCAAGCGGTGTGCCAAAAAAAAGGAACTCGCCTGCTCTTCTATGTCGGACGTTGAGTAGAGGATTTTCGTGACAAGAACGTTCTAAAGAAGCGACTCAGCAGAATGGGAAATCTTTTGGATCTCGTTACGTTCACCCACAAAGACCAAAGTAGGCTTAAAAGTCTTCACTTCTGTGTCATCAATCACACAGTAGGCAGCAACGATGATCTTATCTTTAACCCGTACTTTCCAAGCGGCCGCCCCATTGAGACAGACCGTGCCTGAAGCGCCTTCAATCGCGTAGGTGCTGAAGCGTTCGCCATTGGAGACATTGTAGATATCGACTTTTTCGAAGGGATGAATGCCCGCGGCCTTCATGAGTTCAGCACCAAGCGTGATGCTTCCCTGATAATGCAGATTTGCATCAGTAACCGTGGCTCTGTGGATCTTACATTTTAAGAAGGAAAGCTGCATACCACCCGCTTCAGCAACGAAACAAGAACGGACCAAAATCGACGGAAGTTAAACGCCTCGAGCGTACTTCACTGTAGTGGAGAGCAAAGCTTCTAAGCGTTCGAGCACGAAAGGAACCGCTTTGTCTAAAGTCATGGCCAAGTTAGCACCGGCGGCCTTTTGATGCCCCCCGCCCCTCTCGGTCAGACTGCGTGCGAACTTCGCAACATCAAGGTCACCTTGGGAACGGAAAGAGATTTTGGTTCTTCCTTGAGGAAGTTCAAAAAACAGAAGTGCGACTTCAATGCCGTGAGTAAGGAAAAGGTGATCGATAATGCCTTCTCGGTCGTCATCGTTGGCGCCAAAAGCCTCTAGGTTTTTCTGGCTCAACGTGGAAAAAATAATTCTGCCATCCACTCTGCGATCAGCGCGCGACAGCGTATCCGATAAGAGCTTGAGACTCGGGAAAGTACGCTCGAGCATCCCTCTTTCACCGACTCGGGTGAAATCAAATCCGGTTCGCAAAAGTTTGGCGGCCAATTCCATCACTTCAGGAGTGGTATTGGAATGCCTGAAAAATCCGGTATCAAAAATAAGTCCCAAATAAATCTGTTGGGAAAAGTCGCGATCTACGGGTGTCTTAAAAAGAGGAGACTGCGATATGTGATACATCAGCTCCGTCGTAGAAGAGGCGGTAGGCTCCACCATTCGGATGGCGTAATTAAAATCGCAACTGACCGCGTGATGGTCGATAAAAACCGTAGTTCCCGACTTCTCGAAGACTTCGCGAACTCGTCCAGCGCGATCGATTCCGCCGTCCACGATAAAAGCAACGTCAAAGCGAGAGTCTAATTTTTTCTGCGCGTACGTTTCTGGCGTATCTACGTGCTCGATATCGGGTAGGAATAGATACCGCTCTGGAATTGCCTCGTCATTCAAGATGCGCACTTCCAGTTTGGGGAGTTTGGCTAACAACATTCGCCGAAGCGCTAACTGTGAACCTATCGAATCGCCATCCGCAGCGCCCGGAGCGGTGATGAGAATCCTTTTTGCGGTTCCCAACGCCTTATCAAGTTGTTCCAGCTCTTTGCTAAATTTGCGAATGTCGACCATGCCTTTTGATTTCCCTTCTAGCGAAACTCGCGTTCCCGAGTTTGCAGACGCCAATCCGTCCGAAGACGCGTATATCACAGATAATTCGCCAAAGACACCCAACCAAGATTTTCGACCTACCCGGCAGGTCTAATCTTCAATAATTTTTCTAGGTTACGCCTATTCCCCAGCGCTTGGCAATCGGGGTCCCAGACGTCAATGGATGCGCTCTCCTTAATGCTCCGCGCCAGCAGAACAGGGGTAAGTAAGCAGCACTTTCTTATGTTATTCTATTAGCACGGGGGCCCCATGAAAAAACACCTTTGCTTCACAGGCGCTAGTCTTTCTTTCGTCTGCTTTCTCTTCTTCAGTAGCTGCGCAGTTCATTCCACCAGAGCCTGGAGAGGAAGTCTCGATGTCTCCCAGAAAGTAGATACTGCGGCTGCAGCGAAGTACAAAACGATCGTGGTTCGCTACACGGTAAAAGATCCCGAGCTCAAAAAGTTCATCAGACCAATCCACACGGAGCTATCGCAAGCGCTCCCCAAACAAACCCATTACGCAAAGATCTTCTCGGCGGCCCAAGCCCGACAAGTCGCTTCGGTCGAAAAGGCGCTTACGCTCTACATCGAGCCCATTAAATTTACGGGTCACAACGTGATTCAGATGGGCAACGAAGGGTTGAGCATGAAGGTCAGTCTGGTCGACGAGTCCTCCAAAACAACGCTGGGCAAAGCCGAGATCCTTGCCCCGGCCAAAGACGACGAAACCAGCATCGGCGGCGCTGCTTCATTCAAAGTTTCTGGCTACGATGCCGAAGAACTAGTGGTAGCGAAGCGAACCGCAAAGCACATCGTCGCTTTCTTAAAGGGTGATAAGTAGGAGACTTTTCTACTTACCCTTCTTACCACTAGATAATTTCTTCCAGTCGGCCTCAGTAGGCACCGGGAACGGGGCTTTATTGAGGCTGTGGCGAAATTTCGACGTTTCGATGTAAACATCGCGCCGAATTCGATTTACCCCGCCCATAGGCCGCATACTGACCAGCCCGTGCCATGGAGTAAACGAAAGATCCTCACACAACTGCATCGCCGCAGGCGACGAGGGGGTTTGAGGAGAAGCCATTTTTATCGTAGCCACCTTCACCATCGTGCCATGACCGTTAAACTGTTCCGGCCAATCACTCGTCGGATCTTCTACCGGCAGCTTCTCAGCGTCTTCCTGCAACTGAACGAAGAAATCAAAACATGCCGGGCTCTGCTTCAAGTGCTTCGCTAGCGTATCCT
>JBBQIT010000439.1:0-4026 GCA_038325205.1 Bdellovibrionota bacterium | reverse complement strand
GGTTCCGGGATATTCAGAAACAGTGTGCAGCCGTTGAAAAATGAGAAAGATGCGATCAGAGTATTCCATATCGATTCCAATTCCATTGTCCTCGACGGAAAAGACCCATGCCTGATCGTTTTCTTCCGATGAGATGCGAATGCGTGTGGAAGTCGGCGACCTAAATTTTAAGGCGTTACTAATGAGATTCTGAAATACCTGAGCCAGCTGGACTGAGTCACCCACTACCGAAGGCAAGGGCCCTACCACAATTTCCGCCTTGCTCTCGTCGATAGCTAGTCGCAAATTCTGTAAGGTTCGCTCAAGCACGAGAGAAGTCTCCATGGGGGCAAACTCTGTTCCTGATCGATTCACGCGAGAGTAAGCCAATAAGTCATCAATCTGCTGCTTCATCCGCTTCGCACCATCCACGGCGTACCCAATGAATTCATCAGCGTCGCTGTCAAACGCACTGCGATATCGACGAGAAAGAAGTTCAATGTAGCTTGAGATCATACGGAGCGGCTCTTGCAAATCGTGAGAGGCCACATAAGCGAACTGCTCCAACTCTCGATTGGAACGAATCAACTCATTCGCGCGCTCCCGTAAAACTTCTTCCGTTCGCTTTCTTTCGCTAATGTCGTTAATCGTGGCCACCCGTGCCGTTGCCGTTCCATAGGGAATCGCCCTTCCCCTCACTTCCACAAAGAGCGGCTTCCCGTCTTTTCCTAGCATCTCCATTTCGTAGCGACTTTGGTCTTGATTCTTAACCTTCGTTGCCGCGAGCTCTCTATAGTCCGGGTGAATCATACGTCTGACAGAAGTGTTATGGATCTCTTCGAGATTAGAATAGCCAAACATATTTAAAAAGGCCTGATTCGCCTCAACAACGACCATATCCTGATGAATTAAGACCGCTTCAAAAGCGGACTCAGAGAGCAACCTAAATCTCTCTTCGCTATCCTTCAATGCGCGCTCGGCCTCTTTTCTAGCGGTAATGTCGTGATTCACCATTAATAAAGCTTCTCGACTCTCGAAAAACATCGGATGGGAAGCGACTTCTACATCAATAACCCGCCCGCTCTTCAATTGGTGCGACCACTCCGTACACGAATCAGAGGTGTCCGTACCTCCGAGTTTCACCAGAGAAGCCAAGTTTTCGGAAGTCGATCCCTTTTGAATATCGCTCAATTTAAGTGTCAAAAATTCATCGCGGCAATATCCATACAGGCGCGTAGCGCTCTCATTGACCTCGAGAAAATTTAAACTCAGTCGATCGCATACCCACATCGCCTGCGGGTTATCGTCGAAAAGCAGTCGAAATCGAGTCTCACTGGCGCGAAGCGCCGTCTCAGCGGATTTTCTTCCCGTGATATCCCGCAAAGCGACTACGCGTGCTGGAGAACCGAAATACAGAGCATCTCGCCCGCAAGCTTCCATCATGATACGAGAGCCGTCCTTCCTTAAGCCCCCAATCTCATATGGCACCGAGTAGCCAGTGCGAATATTCTCTAAAACCTGGCCTCTATTCTCGGGGACGACAAGATCCATTGATTTGGTTCCGAGTACCTCTTCGCGGCTGGAAAATCCCAGAAGAGTGACAAAGCTCTCATTCACTTCAACTATTACTCCGCCTTTCGTTACCGCGATTCCGTCAAAGGCCGCGTGGGAAAGACTTCGGAATCTAGATTCACTTTCTCTGAGGGCTTGGTCCGCGAGCTTGTGGTCGGTGATGTCTCGAATAAGCGCAACTTTAGCGTTTTTCCCTCGGTAGATAATATTTTTGGCACTAGTTTCCAGGTAACGTATTCCGCCATCTTTCTTTTCGACCCGAGCTTCCCAACGAACATCTAAAGATTCTTCGACGATTTCTTTCACTTGCGTCCGCTCGGGCTCCTGAACATAGTCCGTTAGCAGGGTCCCGATAAGGCGAGTTGATTCACACCCTAAGATCATTCCCGCGGCAGCATTGGCTTCAGAGATTTTGCCCCTCACATGAATGATGACCCCTTCGTTAGCGACATCGGAAAGCGCGCGGAACCGATCTTCGCTTTCTTGAAGCGCTTTTGCAGCTGTCTCACGCTCAATAACTCGACCGACCTGCATTCCAATCTGGGAGACTAGATCTAACAAAGCTTGGTCAGGTCCCATGGCTTCTGCGCTAAAAAACTCCATCACGGCGACGACCTCGCGCCCTGCGAGCACAGGAGCGGCAAAAGCCGCGTGTACATTTAGTCCCTGAGCGATAGCAGCGCGTGGACAATCTTTTTCCATGGCCACATCATTGATCCACTCCGGAATGCCATTGGCCCACGCCCTGCCGGACAGTCCATAACCGTAGGCCAAACGAGTCTGAGACCGGACTCGCTTAAACATTTCATGGTAGTCGGGGTACTCCAAATAAAATATTCCTGAAGAGACCAACTCATTAGGCCCTTCCGTCGATATAATGTAGATGTGTCCTATCGGCCAATGAATAAACTGACAGACCAACCGCAGGCACGTCTTCATGACTTCGTGAGAGGATTTCGCGGCATTGGCGGCCGAAGCCACTTTTTGTAGCAAATCAATGACAGCGGTTTTCCGAGAAAGCGCGGCTTCCAAAGACGGACGGCCGTCGGCCCAAGACTTTAAAAGAGGTCCGTTTTCCGGCAGCATTCCTCGAACGGTTCGCTCCTCTCCCCCTCTGGAGGATCTTCTTCGGGAGAGCATCGAAGCCATCGCTCCGAAACGAATGCCGTCACCAAACCGCTCCAAGTACCAGACAGTGTTCTTTAGAAGCCAGAAAAATCCAACTAAAGCGATGATAAGGACAACTGAGGGAAGAGGAGGAAGAAAGGAAATTTGCGAAACGAAACTTGATGCCACGCCGGCGCGCGGAGCCAAAACTACGACTGCAATAATTACCACTTTTAGCAGGGAAGCCATCGCAATCACTCCCGTATGGATTGTATACCGCCCGGCATCCGTCGAAGTCTTTTGATTAACCCATTTGAGACAGTGCGCAAACAGGAATCTTTTGTCTCCGGGCGAAGGGGGCAACTTACTAAAAACACGTGTGAAATTGTTCGTGTGTCGAGGGCTAATGCAGAGCTTTGCTCTCGGCGAGACTGATGCCGTATCTCTGGGCTTTTCGATAGAGTGTTGCCCGATCAATGCCCAAAATATCCGCCGCTTTGGACTTATTGAAACTTACTTCTTGGAGCACACGCACGATGTGAGCGCGTTCCATCTGCTCAAGCGATCGTGGAGAAGCTACCTCTTCGACTTCTGGGGCCGCAGGCGCTTTTCCCTCACTGGTCTGCCGCACCAAACTCACAGGGAAATCTTCCGGATAAAGGACCGCGGTATTTGTCATTGCGACCGCGCGCTCGATGGCGTGCTCCAATTCACGGATGTTTCCGGGCCATGAATAAGCGTATAACAAAGCCATGGCCTCGTCGGATATGTGGGTGATTGGCTTTTTCGTCTTGTCTGCAATTCGAGCCACAAAATGATTCACTAACACCGGTAAATCGTCGATACGGTCACGAAGTGCCGGAAGTTCGACCATGATCACTTTTAATCGGTAATAGAGATCTTCTCGAAAAAAGCCTTCTTTCACTCTCTCTTCTAAATTTCGGTGAGTAGCGGCAATCACTCGGGCTTGGACGCGATGAGATTCATTCATTCCCACAGGCTTGAACTCACCTTCTTGGATGACCCTCAACAATTTTACCTGAAGCCCGGGAGTAATATCGCCGATCTCGTCGAGAAAAATGGTACCGCCGTCAGCTTCATCAAAAAGGCCACGCTTGTTAGACACCGCTCCAGTGAAAGAGCCCTTCACGTGGCCGAATAATTCCGACTCTAAAAGATTTTCCGCCAAAGCTCCACAGTTCACCGTTACAAAGGCCTTGTTACGTAGCGGGCCGTTGTCATGAATGGCGCGCGCCACTAACTCTTTTCCCGTGCCGCTTTCCCCAGTGATAAGCACGTTACTGCTCGACATGGAGGCCTTAGCCAACATTTTATAGACCTGCACCATCCTAGGAGAACGTCCTATGA
>JBBQIT010000438.1:0-4055 GCA_038325205.1 Bdellovibrionota bacterium | reverse complement strand
GTAAAGAACAGAAAGAATCTCGCCCAGAAAATGGTTTCCGTAAAAAGCGCGGCGGTAAAACCGCTGCATGCATTAAGTAGCAGCGTTGGATAGAAGGTCAGCACCAGCAGCGTAACATCGCAAACTGAACGAGGAGTTTTTGCGACCATGAGGAGTCGTCTCGCCGCCAAGATTAAGAGAAACCCGGCAAGCCAGCTCTGAACTAAGGCCATCTCCCAAATCGGCAGTCCCATTTTTGCGAACAATCCGATCAGAAAATAGGGCAAGAAGTCGACGGTGCCCTCGACATTGGAGTGCGCATGGAAACTAAATCGGTTAAAGAGAGCGAAGTTCAAAGAGTGTCGGAGATTGATGAAAAGCTCATCCCAAGCGCAGTGGAAAATAATCGTGTTAACCGTGTAAACGAGGAAAAGTGCGGCAAGAAACCAGGCATCTGAAGTGCGCTGGGGATGACTTCGTCTGACACGCAACAGCCATCCGATAAAAAGAAGGCCGATGAGGAAGCACAGCGCTGCCTCCCAGCCCGGCTTTATTACCGTGAAAAGCCCACCGAATAGCGCGTCGTAGACGCCGCGAGGACTCGGCGAAGGGCTTTGCAAAAGTATAGGGGTCATCCTAGCTTACATCGGAAAAAACCGTCTCTTCCCTGATGTATTTCGGCCGAGCAAAAAATGTTGAAAAGCGCACAATTGGCGATCATTTTCCTGCAACGATGGCATCGCTAGCGATGTTCAGAGTTTCGATGACATAGCTGGTGCCATCAGTAGTAACGATAACGTCACCGCCACCATCCTTGAGCGCTTCGTAGGGATGCTTCCCGTCGGGAGTGATGTCACCTTCGCCGGCGGAGGTTTGTATGATCTGTTGAACGCGACTTTTTGGGCCTTGCCCTACATTAGCTTGGGCCTGTTGCTGTATTTGCGTAAAACGAGGTGGCGCCCCTGGCTTCATGGGAAAATCTCTGTTGGTAATATCGAGCATGCGATCGATAGCGAGTTTGTTCGGTAGATGAAATCCATGCGGTTCTCGAGGAACCACTGTTCCATCGGCCTTGGCATTAGCGGCCTGTGCCATCCATTCTAATAAAACGGCGCGATCTCCGTTGGTTTTTCCTAGCCCTACACTAATAATGATCGTTCTAGGTTGAATCGCTTCCATCCAATCATCGCTGTTAGCGGTACATGATCCGTGGTGGTGCGAAACGTAGACATCTATCGGACCGAGCGTCTTTACTGCTTTTGCGAGAGCTTGTTCGACCGGCGGAGTCTCAGCTCCCTTGCCGCCTCCGGAAAGGTCTCCGCCTAACCAGTACTTAAAATTATTATATTCGATCATGAATCCAATAGACGCTGCGTTGGCGTCTATCAGAAAATTATTCGGTTTATAGATTTCGACTCGTTCTCCGGCTGCGACTTTTCCATCTACCGTTAAAAAATTGAATTTTACATCTTTGTCGGAAATTGTTCCGGTACCTAGAGGCGGGACGACTGTGAGAAAATTATTTTTTAGGTCGGTATAGATTTTATCCCAGTTATCGCCGTTCGGATTATATGGTTTAAGCGCATAATTTCGTTTCTCTTCAAATTCAGTAGGGATAAACACCGTGTTCGGTGGAAAATTTAACAGTGTGTCGGGTAGTCCTTGGTAATGATCCTCGTGAGGATGGGTGAGAATCACAAAATCGAGATCGGTAACCCCGTAGCACTTTTGAAGGACGGGAAGAATGGTAAGGTCGGGCCCCGTGATTCCCCCGTCGACCAGGATCGACTTTCCCTCTGGTGTTTTGATGAAAGTCGAAGAACCTTGTCCTACATAGATATGATGCATCACCAGCTTGTTCTTCTTATCGACCTTGCCGCAGAAGGCCTTTTCGTATGCGGTATCGTATTCGGCTTTGGTCACCTTAAGAAGGCGGGGATAGGAATGGCCGCCGGGATCGGGAGGAATTGGGCGTCTGGCCGCCGTAGCGAATGGGACTTTCGGAGGGTCTGCCTGCACAGGCGCCTGGGGTAAAGTGCCCAAAAGCATGATGATAACGGCCAACATCGTCGAAAAATCGGGTAACCATTTCCGCACAACAACCTCCGCTATTATCAATAACGCATCGCATAAATTCAATATGAATAGCAAGCTTTATGGTTGAGCAGTGACCTTTGACGGAAAGGCCGTTTTTTTATTACCCGGCGCCCCTCGCTCATTCAAACGGGTAAGATTTGCTAACTGGACTTGGAGTGGCAGAAAAAGGTATTGGTTCGCTTAAGCACGCACGATTATTTATAGGAAAGCGGACACTATGCAGGATATTCACTTCGTCTCAGGGAAAGACTTCATTCGCGCCAGCAATTCAGGAATGGTCGATCTCGAAGCTTCCAAAGCCAACATAAAGCATCTATGCGACGTGTGGAACCATAGCGATGACCACAATATCTTGATCGATATTCGTGATGTTGTTCACGATCTCTCGGTGCCAGACGTGAGAACGCTTTTTGAGGAGGTTGTGCGATCGGGCTTGGGGAAAGTAAATCACGTTGCCATCTTGTACAGACTACGCAAAAATTTCGACCACTCCAAATTTCTAGAGTTTTTAGCCGGCCAGAAAGGATTGAACCTTAGGGCCTTTGAAGAATTCGAAGAGGCGTGGGCCTGGGTCGCTGAAATTAAACAGCTAGAAACCGCTTAGCGAAAAACCTGAACCGGCGTCCCTCCGCTCAAAAGAAAGAAAACACTTTCCGGACGAAACAGGTAGAGACGTAGTATCCTTATATAGCCGATGCGTTTTCTTCCCCTATGTTTTCTCTTCCTCATTGTCGGTTTAAAAGGATATTGCGATCTTACGCCTTCGGCCGCTCTTCCTGAGCCCCAAGCTTGTTATGAAAAGTTAGCCGACCTCGTCGATATCCTTCAAGCCACTCCCTTTCGGATAGACCGGCTTCAGAGTCTAAAGCGCGAGGGGCGCTATTATGTCATTACGATGTCCGACCAATACACCGGAGAAAATAGAACCCCACATAATGAAGACGGAGAGTTGGTTACGTACTTTGATACTGCCCAAGCTCGGGAGATGTATCGTATAGTGATTAAAGATCATTTGCTTTACCATGCGGATGAAAAGACCCTTTACGACACAGGAAACGGTCTTGATCTCTTTGTGATGGATGGTGACGGTAATATCTACGCGAGCCCCCCGCAAAATGGCTTTGCCCATTCTACTTATTTAGCAGGGGCTCCAGCCGCAGCGGCAGGGAAAATTAAAGTGTCGAAAGGGGTGCTAACTTATGTCGATAATAACAGTGGCCACTACCTCCCCCCGATAGAAATGATTTATCAGTTTCTTCATCATTTGTTAGATCTAAAAGTAGACACTTCAAAAGTTAGGATTTTTGAGAAGAGGCGTTAACTCGCTGAGAGGTATTTGACCTTCCGAAAACTTCGGTGTTTCCTGAATCCGTTGAACGGAAGGAAGTGGTGATGTCGGACCCCAAAGGGTTGAAGACGATCGTTATTACGGGTTGTAGTTCTGGGCTCGGACTGGAGTGTGTGAAGGCTATTTTGTCCCGCGCTGAACCTTGGAATATTGTAATGGCCTGTAGAGATCTCGCTAAGACAGAAAAGCTCGCCGCCGAACTTGGACAAACACCGAATTTGAAATCTCGACTCATTCCCAGAGAGTTGGATTTAAGTTCCCTAGGCTCGGTAAGAAATTTCACCAGCACGCTAAATTGCCATCAGATCGACGTTCTGGTTTGTAACGCCGGCGTTCAGTCAGCGGGAACGACAAAATATACCAAGGACGGATTCGAAGAAACATTTGGGGTAAATCATCTGGGCCATTTTCTGTTGATTAATCTCTTGCTGGCTAGGCTATCTGACGAAGGGAGAGTAATTCTCGTGGCCAGTGGTACCCATGATCCGGCGGTAAGAACGGGGATGCCAGCGCCGGCTCCCCTCGATCCCCAGTTTCGTGAGCGCTTCACGAACCCCACCTAGAATCCAAAAAAGTCATTTGCGATAGTGGGCCTCAAACGGAGGTTCCATGGATTACGTAGTTCGTACAG
>JBBQIT010000437.1:0-4057 GCA_038325205.1 Bdellovibrionota bacterium | reverse complement strand
AAAGAGAAAGGCTTCGCTCAAAATTTCCTGTGGATAGCCAATAGTCGGCAAGAGTCGCCGAAACCACCGGTCCCAACACAGATTTTGGGTAAAGGAGTAAAGTCTCGCGCATCGACTTTTCCGCGGCTTTGATGGATTCGTCATCGCTTGCTTGCTCTAGCTGGGATTCCACTTGGAGAAACATCGCAGCTTCTTGCAGAGGAGAAGTTTCAAAGTCCCGACGGAACCTTTTTAATTCGGCTGGAAAGGCTGACCAGTTCTTCTTTTGATAGTCGGTAACGAGCTGGTTATAGTCTTTCACGCCCGGGAGGTCATTCGCTACGCCCACAAAGTATTCCGGCGCCACACGAAGGCGCATGGGCTCGATACAAGCTGGCTGCGGCGCATCAATGGACCGTAAGACCTGACGAATGGCGGTATCCGCGGAAGCTAGTGATGCGACGCAAAAGACACACGTCACCACAAAGTGGTAACACAACGAACCGTATGTGCGATGGGAACTCACCGGAAGATAGTGCTCGATTTATTGTTGGGTTTTTAAAGAAAGGCCAATGGAAATGGATCCATGGGTAGAACTAAGCAATTGGCGTGCCGGGCTGGCTCCCCAAATCATTGGGCTTTTCCCTTCGCTCTTGTATCGTTTCCTGTCGGAGCGTCAAGAGGCTGACGGAGAAAGCCTGAGCAGCACCGCTGCTTTTAACGCCATGATCTTCAAGCTTAGGAAAGGCCCAATTTGCCCACACCTTCGACGTGACGTGTCAATCAATATTCGGCTGCAAAATTAAGTTTTTGCCTCGATGCTTTTCGTTCTCGTTCCGATAAGGTAATGGGTAACCCGAAGGGTATTGCGTCATGGTTGGCAAACATCTAAGAAAATCTCTCGTAGCACTTCTTGTAACCTCATCCATTGGGATCTCGAGCTGCGCCCTTTTTGGACCAGGTCCTGAGATTGTTCACGCCAAAGGTTTTGAGTCGCACGCTCCCGCGAGTTGGAAAAATATTGACCCAGGAGAAAGTGACTCGGCTTATCGATTGCCGTCGAACGACATCGCGACGCTGACCTCTTCGTGTCATGGTCACTCCGACGCCTCGCTCGAAATTTTAACGCGTCATCTGCTTTTTGGAAGTCGCAACGTAAAGGTGAGTGAGCAAAGGCGTGTTTCAGTGAATGGAGTTCCTGCTTTGCGATCTGAAGTCCACGAGACGATGGAAGGAAAACCATTCCATTTAATTCTCGTCGTTCTCTCCAAAAATGGCTGCGTTTTCGATTTCTCTTTAGTAAGTAACAAAGCGATCTCCTCGCAAGAGGATCAAGAGTTCATGAAATTTGCACAAAGTTTTTCTTTTTGAATAAGGTGACTACAAACCAATGAGCGTCTCCACAAAAATAAAGCGGCACCCCGGAATGCTGCTAAGATTTGCCAAGGCGAAGTCCTCGAAGTTTGTGCACGAGATGCTAGATTTCGTCGGCGGCAGTATCAATCTGCTTTATGCGACTGCCTTATCCGTCTTTCGTCCGCCCTACTACTTTGGACTGTTTACTGAACAGTGTTACTCGCTTGGAGTAAAATCTCTCTCCATCGCCTTTATCACCGCCCTTTCTACCGGTATGGTGATGTCGATCCAATTCGGATACGGCTTAGAACGGTTCGGAGGCAAACTCTACGTGCCCAAGGTCGTGGGCCTCTCCATCATGCGAGAGTTGGGGCCTGTGCTCACTTGCTTGATGCTTGCAGGACGCGTGGGCGCCGGCATCGCTGCAGAAGTCGGATCCATGAAAGTTACCCAGCAAATTGACGCGATTCGAGCGCTGGGAACTGATCCTCTCAAACGCATTGTGATTCCTCGAATCCTTGCCATGATGCTCATGACTCCGCTTTTAGTCGTCATGGCCGATCTCGTCGGAGTTTGCGGAGGAATGATGCTTTCGTATTTCGAATTAAATATCCCAATGGATTTCTATTTTCACGAAGCAGTCACAGCACTCCAACTCAGCGATTTCACAGTTGGCGTTACGAAAACCTTTTTCTTTGGCTTAATCATCGCGGTTACAGGATGCTATTACGGCCTTAAGACCGAAGGCGGCACTCAAGGCGTCGGTCAGGCCACACGTCATTCTGTGGTGACCTCCTCCATTCTAATTACGATCTTTGATTTTATCTTAACCAAGATATTTTGGATTTTCGAGAAGGGGGCACATGGCTAAGTTGGACAAAAGCCGGGAAGTCGCCTCCGGAGAAACTCTCATTAAAGTCGAGGAAGTCTACAAAACGTTTGACGACAAGGTCGTTCACAACGGGATCAACCTCGACATTAAAAAAGGTGAGATTCTCACTCTTATGGGTGGAAGCGGATCGGGTAAGAGCGTGCTCTTACGCTCGCTCATTGGCCTGGAAAAACCTGACCGAGGTCACATCTATTTCGAAGGCACCGACATCGCCGCCCTTAACGAAGAGCAATTGGTTAGCGTGCGAAAAAAAATTGCCTACGTATTCCAGTATGGCGCTTTGTTTGACAGTTTTACCATCGCCGATAATCTGGCTTATCCTTTGCGTGAACATACGAAATTGAGCGAGAAACAGATTAGAGAAAAAGTTTCGGCTACTTTGGCAAAGCTTGGGTTGCAAGGCACGGAAGAAAGCTTTCCGGCAGATTTGAGCGGTGGTATGCAACGCCGGGTAGGCGTCGCTAGAAGTATTATCATGGACCCCGAGGTCATTTTGTACGATGAGCCCACGACTGGACTGGACCCTTACAACACGAAGCAGATTTTGAAGATTATTTTGCAATTAAAATCCCATGGCGCTACTTCCGTCTTAGTAACTCATGACATGTTCAGCATCTTTGCCGTCACCGACAGGGTAGCTTTTCTAAAAGATGGAAAGATAGAAGCTTTAGGTACCGCGCAAGAGATTAAAGATACCAAAGATCCTGCATTGCACGGATTTATTCACGGAGAGACGATGTAATGGACAAGAAGATCACAAGCAATTTCGTGCTAGGGTTTTTCGTCCTCATAGGATTTGGACTGTTTCTGTTTCTCATCTTTACGATGGGAGGCGGTCAGGGGATTTTCAGCTCCCATTTCCATTTGCTGGGTAGATTTGCTCATGTGAAGGGATTGCATACGGGCTCTGAAGTTTCCCTTTCGGGACTTCGGGTAGGAACCGTGAAAAAGATCGAAATCAGTTCCGACGGTAGCAAAGAGCTTATCGTTGATTTTACTGTCAACTCAGACGTGCTCGACAAGGTTAGGAAAGACTCCATTGCGAAAATCGTCACCCAGGGCGTCTTGGGAGATAAGTACGTTGAGCTCACTATTGGAACGCCTACTGAGCCTTTGCTTAAGAACGGCGAGTTTATTCAGACCCAAGAAGTAGAAGATCTCTTTACGAAAAGCGGAGGCTTGGTCGAAGATATCGCCCGTCAGTTCAATAAGGGCGGTGATTTGGATTCCGTGATCAAGAACCTCAATAAAGTTTCCGCAAATCTTGCTTCCATTACTGACGAGGCTAAGACCGGAAAAGGGCTCCTTAACGAAGCGCTTCGGGGAGACTCTGGGCTGAAGTTGAACCGGTCGCTAGGACACTTGGAAAGTATTCTCGGTAAAGTGGATCGAGGAGAAGGAACTCTTGGCGGGTTAATCAATGACCCCACGGTCTACGAAGACATTAAAAATATCATGGGAGGAGCCAAACGCAGCTCCATCTTGAAGTACTTCATGCGCCAGTTCATGGATTCGGGAGCGGCCCCAGTGGAAAAGCCTAAGAAGTAACTCGCAACCCTTTTCGTTTCAGCTTTTCGACGAGAGTAGTGCGATTCAAGCCCAATAGGGTGGCCGCTCTGTTCTTATTGCCTGAAGTCCTTTGAAGCGCTTGCAGGATTAGCTCATTTTCAAATTCATTCACAGCATCATTAAAGTCTAAGCCGTCCTCAGGAAGCGCCACGCTGGCCACAAACCGATCCAATCTAACCGTTCTAAAATAGTCGACGGGAAAGTCTTTCAGCTCAATGACGCCTTCACCCTTTTTCAATACGACAACTCGTTCGACAAGAT
>JBBQIT010000436.1:0-4118 GCA_038325205.1 Bdellovibrionota bacterium | reverse complement strand
CTACATTAGTCATTACCAGGATTCGTTTACCCTTTAATTCTTGAACCGCAAAGTTGGCGAGAACTTCGCCTTGGTACGAATCCGAGAAGCAAGTTCGAAATACATAGGGGTGGTTGCGAGTCACTTGATCATTAGTGGCTTCCGGAGTCATGAAAAGAATATGATGAGCGTCGGCAAGCGGAGCGACCACCAGCGCATGATTACTTTTGGCGATGCCGAGAATGAACTGAATCTTTTTTTCGATAATTTTCTTAACTTCAAAAGCGGTGTTATTAGCTTCGCCTTGATTGTCGTAAGTGATGAACTCGATCTCTTTTTCCACTTCAGGATTGGCCCTTAGAAAAACTTTTAGTCCCTTTTCTTGATTGAGATCCGTAAAAACGGTGCTCGATTTTGGACTACTAAACCCTCCCAAGAAAGCGACTTTAGTTTTTGCCAATGCAGGAAAGGTTCCCAGGGTAAGGGTGAAAAGTGCAATCAAAGGTAAGCGAATGTTGTAATTCAAGTCTAGTCCCTAAGTATTTGGAATCGCTGTGTAATCACTAGTTCAAATGAGACGCAACTAAGAGCATCCCTCTCGGGGAATTAGCGCTCTTATCCACTTCTCGCATCGCCTTTACTAGCAACTCCGTGGGTGCCCAATACCATAAAGTCTTGTGGTTAGCCACATCGAGGACCAGTACGGAATCGGAAGGAGCATGGTAGGCCGCTAAAGGGGAAAAATGGCCGCCTCCTTCGCCCATTAAAGGCGCGTAGGAGAAGTTAGCTAGGCAGAGAGGCCCCCCCTTCTTAAAGGCCTTCTTGAGGGTCTTTCTTAACCTTACGGCCCCTTTGCTCTCAGGAATGTCTTCGTAGTTGACGACGATATTTAGCCCGAAATGCTCCAAGAGTTTTGCCAATTGTGAAGCCGTAAAGCCCGGGTTGGGGCCCTGAATCGTCTTGCGATTGCGGATGGGGTCGGTCGCCTCGCTTAATAAAGTTTCTTGAGAGTAAGGAACAGAGTCCCCGCGTTCGTCTAATTTCATGGTGTTAAGCGCAATCACCGCCACAGCGACGGCACAATGACACGGATCCCGTTGAGGTTGAAAGTGAGGCGCCAGTCGATAAAACATCGCTTTGTCCTTAACCGCCTGAAATCGACGAAGCCCTTCGCGAGAATTAAAGAGAACGATCTTTGGGGGTAGCGACATGAGTCCTAAGTTTTCGTGTCGGGCTTCTCGGTTGTCAATGTTTCGAGCACGATGTTAAGGTGACTTCCGTGGGTAGTGTTGGGGGACATTAGATATTTAATTGCAGGCGAATCCGTTTCGACCTTTCAGCGAGGTCTAGATACGGGGGTCTTACTGGCTGCTGAGATTGTTCGCCGAGGAATTTCTCTCGATTATTTAGATCTTTCCCGAACCGACTGGCGACAAAGCACTTTTGAGTATCTTGCTCAACTTCGCGTTTCGCGAGTCGATTCGGTGGACCCTCTTTCTTCCTCCCCTTTTGCCTTAGCAAAAACAAGAATCGAGAATGTAGAAGCCTATTCGGTTATCTTGCAGCGCAAAGATCCTCCGGTAGACGAAAACTATATCGGGCATGCCAAGCACTTCGCAGCCGCTCCTTCGCGGATTATTCAGATGAATAATCCGGAGCTGACCTGGCGCTACTCTGAGCACTTATTGCCGCAAGAGTATCCGGAGTTTGCTGTGCCCACGACCCATTGCCGATCGTTTGAAGAATTTTTGGATACGATTCGTTCTCAGCAAGGGGAGTCGGTCGCAAAGCCTCTTCATTTTTTCTCTGGAGTGGGAATCGAATTTTTTCCGGCCGATGCCAAACAAGTAGATTTAGAGACCTATTGGAATCGCTGGCAGCCCAGTGTGATAGTTCAACCCTACTTGGAGGAAGTGACCAAATCGGGCGATCTTAGAATTTTAGTCATGAATAGCCGAATGGTCGGTTGGGTTTTGCGAAAGCCGCAGCCAGGTAGTCGTCTAGCCAATCTCCATCAGGGTGGCACAGCGCACTCTTTTGAGCCGACTCCACAACAATTTGCGGGAGCCCGTCATGTCGCCAAACACTTATGCCCCAAAGGCCTTTATCTTTTAGGGTTGGATTTTATCGGCGATTTCCTTACGGAAGTGAACATCACTTGCCCTTCAGCCGTGCCTCAGATCAATCAAACGATGGGAATTAAAGGCGAGAGTATTATTATCGACGAGCTGGAGAAGTTGCGACTAGCTGGTCTCGTGCCGTCCGCGCCATCTGAGCTGCTTCAGGACCGCTTTTCCCCAACGCTGTAAGATGTCCCATCTTTCGGCCGGGGCGTGCCTCTTTTTTTCCATAGCGATGAAGTTTGATTTTGGGCAGTGTGGCCACTCTGTCCCATTGGGGTTCGCCATTTGCCCAAAGATCTCCCAGTAAGTTCGCCATCGCGGCACCGGGAACGATAAGCTGGGTCTCTCCTAAGGGAAGTCCGCAAATGGCTCGAAGCTGCTGTTCGAATTGACTCGTCTTGCAAGCATCGATCGTAAGATGGCCGGAGTTATGGGGGCGCGGCGCTAGCTCGTTAACTAGTAGCTTTCCACTCTTGGTTACAAAAAACTCAACACACAACAAGCCAACCATATCCAAATCGGTCATTAGTTGGCGGGTGATTTCGATAGCCTGCTCAGAAATCTCCTTCGGGAACGAAGAAGGCGCGATCGAAATATCCAGGACGTGCTTTACGTGGTGATTTTCGAAAAGTCCCCAGTGCGCAAACTCCCCGTTCACTCCTCTAGCGCCTATGACAGAGACTTCTGTGGAAAAATCCACCCAAGCCTCGGCAATCGTTTCCGTCGAACCAAAAGTAGCGTAAGCCTTCAGGGCTTGGTCTTCGTTTTCAATTCGCATCTGTCCTTTTCCATCGTAACCCATGCCCGCTGTTTTCAAGATAATAGGGGTTCCGAGTTCCGAGAGAGCGTTTTTCAAACCCTCGAAAGAATTGATGCGACGATAGGCCGTGGTGGGATATCCCTGCTGCGAAAGAAATGTTTTTTCACGATCGCGGTGTTGTGAAATGTGGAGAGCTTTTGCGCCCGGACGTACGGGTACGATGGCGGAAGCGCACTCCACCGAGCGTGCCGGAATGTTTTCAAATTCGAACGTCATGACGTCGACCGATTTGGCGAAACTTTCGATCGCTTCTAGATCGTCGTAAAAACCCACCACTTCGCCATCGGCGACTTGTCCTGTGGGGGTATTAGATTCGGGAGAGAAAGTGCGGACTCGGTATCCTAAGTGGTGGGCGGCGTGCGTGAACATTCTTCCCAGTTGGCCGCTTCCCATCACTCCGATAGTAGAGCCGGGCAAGATCACTTCAAAGTTTCCTTCATGACTCGTTCGGTTTGATTCGCGCGAAACGTTCTTAGCTTTTCTCGGAGCGCGGGACGAGTGTTGGCCAGAATGGCGATAGCGAGCAAGGCGGCGTTGGTCGCGCCGCTTTTACCAATCGCTAAAGTCCCGACGGGAATACCACCGGGCATTTGTACGATAGAAAGAAGGGAATCTATCCCGCGAAGGACTGCGCTTTCCACGGGTACCCCGAGGACAGGAATTAAGGTTTGGGCTGCCACCATTCCGGGTAGATGGGCAGCGCCGCCAGCTCCTGCGATAATCACTTCGATGCCCCGCTTTTCCGCATCGGTGGCAAAACGAGTCATTAACTCGGGGGTGCGGTGAGCAGAAACGATGGAGCTTTCGTGCGGGATCTCAAACTGCACAAGCATCTCTTCAGCTGCCCGAAGGGTCTCCCAATCGGATTTGCTACCCATAATGATAGAAACTAATGGCTTCGTTTGGTCTGGCATAAGGCTCGTTATTACAACATCTGGCCGAAAAAGGCGATTCAAAGGTTCGATTAAAGCGGAAAACGCCTTAAAAGTAGAAGAGTTATAGTACGGCTCAAAGTCACGTTGTGAGCTCCGCCAAGCAGGGTTTGATCTGCGTAGGAGAGGGTGGTCGTGAACTCATCGCTCCATTTGTAGCTGCCCTGAAAGCCCACCGACCAGGCGAGTTGGCTTGCGGTATCATTGATAGTCGAGGCGTTTTCGACGGTTCTTGGAGCGTCGTAAACGGGAGAGAGACTCGCT
>JBBQIT010000435.1:0-4122 GCA_038325205.1 Bdellovibrionota bacterium | reverse complement strand
CATGGTCACTCCACTCAATGCGAACTCCCAGCCCCGCAAGTTGCCGGACTCCCCATTGGAGCACGCGTTCATTGAGAAGGACCGTGGGCTTGGCGAGAAAAACGGCTACGGCAATTCCAAGCAATAGGAATATTCCCGTTCCCGAAAAAAAAATAAATTTTGTTACCTTCCGACCCATTCAACTAAAATTCCTCTCCGAAACTGATATAAAACTTCCAGTGAGCGGTGGACTCTGCGATTCCATTTCTTTCTCCATACAAAAAACCGTGAGAGAAAGTTCCCCTAAAAACTCCTATGGGTGATTGCCATCTGGCTCCAAGGCCTGGCGAAAAATACAAAGGCCCTTTCAAACTGATCGACTCGGTTCCCAAAAGACCGGCATCGGCGAATCCAATCGGCTGAATTCCCCAGGGCACGAAGTCGGGAACCCTCACTTCAAGGGATAGATAGGCCGAGGTGAGGGCGCCTAGGCCTGTAGGGCCTGCCAATTCGCGCCTATCAAATCCGCGTAAATTTTCGGAACCACCTAAGTAATGTTTCAAGCTGGGGGGCAAAGCCGAGATGGTCGTAGTTTTACCTAAAAACGTGGTAGCAAGTCCACCTCTAAGTCCTAAGACTAGGAGGGCAGGCTCAAAGTTGAATAAATTGAATAGGTTAGAGAAGTTTATCCCGATTCTTTGCGCACTCACGTCCGAGAGGAAGTCCTGTTGCGTGAAGATACCGTGAAGTGAGACATCGAAGCCGTCCTGGGGGGCTGTCTGATGAAGTTCGTAGGCGTGGCTTGTGACCCTGAACTCGGCCCGAGCTGCGGCGAAAAAGGTGTCTCTCCTTGATTGCCACGGTCGATACGTGTGTTCCCAACTTAGGGAAGGGCCCAACGAAGTGGAAAAGCCCAGGGTTCGGGTGTCCCAAGTTAATGAGGGAAGTGCTTGAAGATCGGCTTTTAAGTTTTCGTAGGGAATTTCATTTTCATGCCGAATGGAGATTTGCGAATTCAAAAAGTGCCGAGGAAATCCCTGGAGGTAATACCATTGGGAATTTGCATTCAACTCTTGTTGGCGAAGTGCCGCAAGAGCGGTGAATTCGACACTAGAGCCTTGGGTACCTAGTCTCAGGTGTTTCCACGAAGCGCGAACCTGAGCGATCCGTTCCGTATCTAACCCAAAGCCGATAGTGATAAGTCTCGGGGGGCCAGCCACGGTTGTCTCTCGAACGGTAGCGCCCGCCAAACCACAAGAACCGCTTAAATGAGCTGTCTGAACAATTCCTGAATTTACCGTTCGATTGGCAGTGATAGTGAGAGAATCTTCATCGAACACTTCTTGAAGATGAAAAGCATCGTAACGTCGCAACGTTTCTGGAGAGATCCCTTGGACAACATCTGCTTTGATGTCGGTGATATTTTGTTTTGGCCCTAGCGTGACCGAGGCCGAGACATCTCCCAACAGAGCATTTGCCGACATGTCCACCGAAGCACATGGGTAACCTTTGGAGTGAATACGAGACAAAATTCTATCGCTAATATGATCGAGAAATCCCGGGGTCAGAAGATCTCCCGTCAATTTGCGCATCTTATCGATTCTGACGACGTCCCTAAGATTTTGAGAGGGAAGGGCCTTCCCCTTTTCTTTTAGGGTTACCGACAGAACGAGAGTAGGTGGGCCAAGATCGATGATAAAGGGATTATCGGATTCAATGCGGCTTAAAAAGTAGCCGCGGTCTTGAAGAAAAGCCTTTAAGTGAAAAAGCGCTTGCGAGTGAGGAATATCCCGCCACGCTTCGCTCTTGGGATCACCGCACACCAAGTTGCGTTCGGTGTCCCCCAAAGAAATATGTTTGTGTCCGCGCAGAGCGACTTTTGGACAGATTTGCTGGAGCTCTCCCTCGATGACATCGGCACCCGCGAGGGGCTCAGAAAGCAAATTCAAGCAAAGGAAACTTAAGAAAAAAAATTTCGACTTACCCGTCCGCAACGATCTAACTTACCCTTCTTAAAACAGACATTTCACATTTACATTCCACTTAAGAATCTTTTGTCCTGATCAGACAACTCTGCAACCGATAGGCCAGACTGTCGTCGTTAACGGCACCTTAACTGAGCGGTGTCTGTTGCAATGCGCACCAAATTTCCTTGAAATAGCCTGAAACGTGCGGCGAGAGCAAACGAAATTCTCGGGCGCGGCATTTGCATGCTGCATTCTAGCATTATATTCGAGGCAAGCATGAGTATTACCAAAGACCCCTTCGAGTTATTAAAAGAAGACCACGATGACCTAACTTTAGTTCTAGATCGTATTGAAGGTACGGTGGTGGGTGACCTGAGCCTCCGGACTAAACTCGTTCAGCAACTCAAACATGAATATTTGAACCACTCGTGCTTAGAGAAAGCGATTCTCTACCCCTATTTCAAGGAACGAGAAGCCTTGCGGGATACCGTGATTGAGTCGGAAAACGAGCATGAACTCATTAATAGTCTCATCGATGAACTCACCATGATCGATCCTACCGAAGAGAATTGGTTTACCTGGTTTTCCGTCGTGCGAGAAAGTATTGAGAATCACCTGAGCCACGAGGAGGGAACTATCTTCGAACTCATTGCTGAAGAGTTGGGCCCTTTCGAATTACGACAGCTGGGGGAACAAATCAAAGTCTATAGAGAAGGCGTTAAAGCCGCTTAGCACTTAGCGTTGTCGTCTCAGAGTTATCAAACCGCCGAGACTTAACCCGGTCAGCAACGTCGCCAAGGGATGTTTTCTGATGAGGCCTTCCGCTTCTGAACGGCGGAGATTAAGAAAGGCAACCGCTTGGTCTTTCCATTCCAAACGCGATGTTTCTCTGGTGTCTTTAGCTCCGGACTCTTCATTGCTTGAATTAGTATAAGCAGCTCCAACCATAAAAAATCTCCCTCTCTGGAAATAGGTGGTAATCGTTCCGTCTTAGTTGACTGCCAACGCTTAAATATCGTCATGTATTATCACCCGTGACCCTTACCCGAATAATTGCACCAAGCATGCCATTCGATTGACGCTAGAATTCCGTTTTTGGATCGACCTTGAAGTAGCGGAATGCGACAGGGTCAGAGATCTCGCAACGAAAAATACCGTCGAGGTTGCGGGAAGTTGAGATTTCTGAGAAGGTGCCTCAGGCGGGAATAATAGGCCCAGTTGTACAAACGATGAGTCATCTAGGTCACATTCTAACGGTCTTTACGGCCATTTTCGTGATCGTCGATCCCTTTGCGGTGGTTCCGGTCTATCTAATGATGACCGATCGCTTTCCCCCAGATGCTATCGTTCGGACTCGGCGAAAGGCCTCTTGGGTCGCTATGGGGATATTGAGCACTTTTGCGGTCAGCGGCCTTTCTATTTTCCACATCTTTTCCATTACCCTTCCGGCTTTTCAGATCGCGGGTGGGATTTTGTTGCTGCTTTTAGGCATCGCCCAGCTCAATGGTTCCCGAACCCGCGTGAAGCCGGAAGAGCGGGAAGAGAGTATGGAAAAGGAAGATGTCTCAGTCTTCCCCATCGGAACCCCGCTACTTGCCGGTCCCGGCTCCATATCGACGGTCGTGCTTTATTCCTCGGAGACCCAAAACGTTTTGGGCATTTTGAGCCTTGTGATTTCCATAGCCCTGGCCATTTTGGCGAGCTATTTCGTTTTGAAATTGGCGCACCCCTTGCTTCGAATCCTGGGGAGAACCGGATTGAATTTGATGACCCGTATTATGGGGCTCATTTTAACGGCAGTTGCCGTCCAGTTTATATTAAACGGGATTCACGGCGCCCTTCAGGCGATGCACGTCATCTCTTAGGGCCGCCCGACAAATCGTTTACGTTGCTCTTCGTTAGAGATAACCTACCGCTACTCAATGACACCGTTTCTTGAAAAGATTAAATTTGAACTTAAGAACTTTGACAAGAACGCTTTGCGTCTCCAGTTGCAGATTCGCCCGTGGCTTTACGGCGTTCCGTACTGGGTAGCGGCCGTTTTAGTGGGTTTGACCGCGGTCCTTTATTCCCATGCCTTCAATGGCGTTATTGTTCTGGCCCAAAACTTAGCCCAGACACATAAGTACTGGTTTCTAGGAATGGCTCCTGTGGCTTTTGCGTTAAGCAGTTGGAT
>JBBQIT010000434.1:0-4131 GCA_038325205.1 Bdellovibrionota bacterium | reverse complement strand
TTGGAGCCCACGCAGCACACCATTGATTCGTTGATGAAGCTGGATCTATCGGCCGGCATCGACGTGACTATTACGCTGTGAGGATTTATGCCGTCGTTACCTGTATATGATTTAAATAAGAAGAAAGTCGGCAACGTCGAGCTCAACGACGCTGTATTTGCGGGCGAAGTACGCCCCCATTTAGTGAATGATGCCGTTCGCGCTCAGATTGCCTGGCGTCATGAGTTCAAAACCGCCAACTCTCGTACTCGTACGGAAGTCCGCGGATCGGGAAAGAAGATCTACCGACAAAAAGGAACGGGCCAAGCTCGTCACGGAGATAAGAAAGCCCCGATTTTCGTAGGTGGTGGTAAAGCTCATGGTCCTAAGCCTCGTCGCGTGATCCACAAGATCAACAAGAAAGCGATGCGAGCCGCTCTCATTTCGGTACTTTCTCTCAATCAAAAAGAAGATCGCCTCTTTGTAATCGATAAGATGGAGCTCCCCAAAATGAGCACTAACACTATCGCTAAGAGCGTGAAGGCCTTTGAATGGGATAAGGCTTTATTCGTAACCACCGCGGACGATGATAAAGAGAAGTTCTTCAACCAAAGCGTTAAGAACATTCGTTCGATTAAGGTGATTCGTCCCGAGGGCGTCAATGTGTTCGACGTTCTTAAATTTAAAAACCTTGTTCTGAGCCAAAAAGCGGTTCAGAAGCTCACGGAGCGCCTGAGCCATGTTTAATATTATTAAGCGCCCGCTCGTGACAGAGAAAAACACTCTGCACAATTCCTCATTGAACGAATATGCGTTCGAAGTGGATATCAAAGCCAATCGCAGCGAAATCAAAAAGGCGGTTGAGAAGTTGTTCAACGTGAAAGTCCTTCGCGTAAACACCATGATCAATCGAAAAGAGGCCCGTAAAGGGGGTCGTGTTCCTGGACCTCGCAAGCTCTGGAAAAAGGCTATCGTAAAACTGAAGGAGGGCGACAAATTTGAATTTGTCGCAAGTTGATAATGCCGATTAAAGCTTTTAAACCGACAACGCCTTCTCGAAGATTTCTCACTCAAACCGATTATTCGGAGCTTTCTAAAGAGCGTCCGTTAAAACGTTTACTTGAGTCGAAGAGCTCAACGGGTGGTCGCAATGTTTACGGCCGAATTACTTCTCGTTTTCGTGGGGGCGGTCACAAACGTCATTACCGCCTCATCGATTTCAAGCGTGATAAACGTGAAGTCACCGGTAAGATCGCTCAATTTGAGTACGATCCGAACCGATCGGCTCGATTGGCGCTCATCCATTACAAAGATGGCGACAAACGATATATTTTAGCTCCAGTAGGCCTTAAGGTCGGCGACTCCATTGTCGCTTCTGCCACGGCGGATATTCAAATCGGGAACGCGCTTCCCATGAAGAACATTCCGGCCGGTACGAGCTTACACAATATTGAAATTAAGATCGGTGCAGGCGGCAAGTTAGCCCGCAGTGCCGGCGCCATGGTGCAATTGGTCGGTTTCGAAGCGGGTCATGCTCAGCTTCGTATGCCTTCCGGTGAAATCCGCATCGTGAACGAAAACTGCTGGGCCACCATTGGCCAAGTAGGAAATTTGGACCACGAAAATGTGGTCATCGGCAAAGCAGGCCGACAACGCTGGTTGGGCTTCCGCCCACATAACCGCGGTGTCTCGATGAATCCTGTCGATCATCCATTAGGTGGTGGTGAAGGAAAATCTTCGGGTGGTCGTCATCCTGTAACTCCTTGGGGTAAGAAAACCAAGGGTAAGAAGACCCGAAACAGCAAGCGAACCGATCGCATGATTGTCCGGAGGAGAAAGTAGATGGCACGTTCTATTAAGAAGGGGCCTTATATCGCTCCTCATCTGATGAAAAAGATCGAAAAATCGCAGGGCCAAGGGGACAAAAAGGTCATTAAGACCTGGTCTCGTCGGTCCACGGTAGTTCCGGAATTCGTGGGGCTCACAGTAGCCGTCCATAACGGTCGCAAATTTTTACCCGTGTTCATTTCAGAGAACATGGTCGGACATAAACTAGGTGAGTTCGCTTCAACGCGAACTTTTATCGCTCACTCCGGTGATCGAAAAACCAAAGTGGAAGAGGAAAAATAGATGGAGGCTAAGGCAACGCTTAAGTATGCGAGAATTACGCCGCGGAAAATGCGCTATGTCGCCGATCTCTGTAAAGGGATGCCCGTCGAGCAAGCCCACTATCAATTGGGCGTGTGTGAACGTCGTGGTGGCAAGCTACTCTCCACACTCTTGGATTCTGCCATCGCCAACGCCCGTGAAAAAGGCGGCATGGACATGGATAACCTCTACGTGAAGCGAGTGCTCGTAGAAGACGGTCCGATGCTCAAGAGATTTATGCCCCGAGCGATGGGACGAGCGACGAAGATTCGCAAAAAAATGAGTCATGTAATCGTAATTTTGGACGAGGCCAGATAATGGGTCAGAAAACACATCCGATTGGTTTCCGCTTAGGAGTGAACAAAACTTGGAATTCTCGCTGGTTTAGCGAGAAAGACTATGTTCGCTTCTTACATGAAGATTTAAAGCTCCGTGATTTCTTGAAGCGAAAGATTCGCCACGCCGGTGTCTCGAAGATTGAGATCGAGCGAGTCGCGAACAAAGCCAAGATCAACATTTACACGGCCCGTCCGGGTATTGTGATCGGCAAAAAAGGAACGGGAATCGATCAGTTGCGAGCAGAGACTCAAAAGCTGTCCCAATCCGAAGTTTTCATCAACATTCTTGAAGTCCGCAAAGCGGAAGCTGATGCTCAGTTGATTGCCGAGAATATCGCTGACCAACTCGAGAAACGCGTCGCTTTCCGTCGTGCGATGAAAAAGTCGATGAGCCAAGCCTTCAAGTTTGGCGTCCTCGGAATCAAGATTCAATGCGCCGGCCGATTAGGCGGTGCTGAAATCGCGCGTACGGAACGTTACGCTGAAGGCAGCGTACCGCTCCATACTTTACGCGCGGATATCGATTACGGTTTCACCGAGGCCTACACGACCTACGGTCAAATCGGAATCAAAGTCTGGGTATACAAAGGCGAATTGATCGAAAGAAAATTGCCGGCGCTTAATGAAGTTCCGGAAGGCCGCGAGGCCCGGTAGTTAGAGAGTTTGAATTATGCTAAGCCCAAAAAGAGTTAAGTATCGAAGAGTTCAAAAAGGCCGTATGCGCGGTAAAGCGCATCGTGGTTCTGACTTGAACTTTGGTGAGTTCGGTCTGCAAGCGGTCGAATGCGGTCGCATCAGTTCGAAGCAGATTGAAGCCAGTCGTGTGGCGATTGCTCGTCACGCGAAAAAGGTCGGAAAGATGTTCATTCGCATCTTCCCTGACAAGCCAATCTCGAAGAAGCCCGCTGAAACCCGTCAGGGTGGAGGAAAGGGAGCTCCTGAGTATTGGGTAGCCGTGATTAAGCCCGGCCGCATTTTGTTTGAGCTCGAAGGAGTTCCACTCGCGACGGCGACACAGGCTTTAACTTTGGCGGCTCACAAGTTGCCAGTTAAAACTAAAATCATTCAGCGAGGCGTGACGCTCTAATGGATGCTACAGAATTGAAAAATTTTTCGGTGGACGAGTTAAAGGGCCGAGTTCTCCAATGGAGAGAGGAACTTTTCCGTTCGAAGTTTAAAACACAAAGCGCAGAGAAAAAGGACACCAGTGTCCTTAAGAAATTGCGCAAAGACATCGCGCGCGGCTTGACGATCTTGACTCAAAAGCAAGCGGGCGAGGTTCAGGTAAAAGCGCCGATCGCTCCTCCTACACCGCCAAAAAAGGCGAAAGTAGCCAAAACCGCGAAAGCGGTAGAAGCCGCGCCCCAAGACGTGGTCGCCAACGTAGTTGAAGATAAAAAAGCGACCAAAACGGCGAAAAAGGGAAAGAAACGCCAGGAAGGTGAGAAGAAATGACGACGACGACCGAAACCACTCCACGTAAAAAGCCTCGCGAAGTCGAGGGTGTCGTGATCAGTGACAAGATGAATAAGACTCGTGTCATTGAGACGCGACGACGCTTGAAGCACGGATTGTACGGAAAGAGCCTCGTTCGTAAATCTACGTTCTTTATTCACGACGAAAAGAACGAGAGCAAGACGGGTGATCGAGTGATCGCCGTGTCTAC
>JBBQIT010000433.1:0-4131 GCA_038325205.1 Bdellovibrionota bacterium | reverse complement strand
ATCCATCGATGTTGTCGCTTGGAAAAGGTGTCATAGTCTGCAGGGTAATCATCAAAGAGCTCCACGTCGGAGACGAGTGCTGAACGTGCGAAACAGCCTTCAAAAAGATCGTGGCTCAGCAAAGTGTTTTCGGGAACGCGTCCGGAAAGAGACTCTTCAAATGGGTTCACTACATAGAGTCCCTTACCGGTATAACTTCCTTCGCCAAAGAGATCTTGGTACACGTCGGAGCAGGCGGTGGTGTAGGGATCTAATCCGGTACTCCCCGAAAAGAGGCGGGCAAACCGACTTTGATTGGCACTTACGAGAGAGACGCTAATCCGCGGCTGTAAAATGCCATATCCAGAAGTTACCCGTCCTTTTTTAGCGTCGAAAACCGGACAGTTCAGCGGATGTAAAATGGTGCCAATGAGATGATGGGCGGCTCCTCGGGGAAGCTGAGTATCCGAATCGAGAGTGATCACATACTGGATCTTCGACAATAGGTCGGCCGGTGCGGTTGGCTCAATATAGCTGGTATCGGTGGCGCCCCGAAGGAGTCGATTGAACTCTTGAATTTTCCCGCGTTTTCGCTCGTACCCCATCCATTTCTCATCGGAGACGTTAAACTGCCGGTGTCGATGAAAGAGATAGAACCTGGGATGGGTATCAGCCGCGTAGGCATCGTTTAGCGCCTGGATGCCATCTCGAGCCACTTGGAGAAGCGCCTGATCGCCGGGCAGAGTCTCTTGGTCAGCATCCGCGAAATCACCCAGCAAGGCGAAATAGATATGGGGATCCTGGTTCGCAAGATAGTGGACTTGCAATTTTTCAAGGAGGTCCCGAATGACACTGTCCTTAGTTAGCAGCGTTGGAATCACCACCATCGTAGCCGCCGCTTCTGGAATTCCTTTTTCGGTATCAAACTTTGGCAACGGCTTCGGTTTTAGGAGCAAGTCAATATTATGATTTAGAAGACTCAGCGCAAATTCGCTAGCCGGAACCAGGGCTAGGAAACAGAAAATCAGTCCCGCGTACCAATGTCCTTCGGCGACAGTAAAGTAGACAAAGGTGGGGATTAAGAACATCAGGGTAAGTGTAGTCAGTAACCCTAAATAGATCGCGGTGGGATGCCTCAATAACCAGGACTGGAAACGGTCTTTAAGCCGAGGACGAAATTTTACGCTCTTTTCGAACTCGAGGCGGCCATCTCCGATTAAGTAGTAGCCGACATGGGAGTATTTTTGGTTGCTGACGGGTTCACGTTTAGCCGTCTCGATCACTCGTTGAGCTACTTCGAGCTCGGTTAATTTCGACCGTTTGGCAAGCCTTTCGATGGCATGTCGATAGCGATCTCGGGTGGCAAAATCCATTTTGGAGTACGCGCCAGCAGGGTCCTCTCCTAAAATGGGGTCGACCAAACTCACGCTCTCAATAAACTCACGCCAATCCAAAGCCGATAGCAGGCGCATGCTTGAGATAATGTTCCCCACCGTCACTTGAGCTGTTGCTTGGCGGTGATGTTCAAGCTGCGTGACTTGCTGTGCGTTCGTCTTATGGTGGGTGGCTAATTGGGTCTCGAGCCAGTCGAAGGCGGGCATCACGTCTGGATCCTGATCGCGCAGTCTTTGAATGAGCTGAACTACAAACGCCCGGTCAAAGTTCTCTGGCCTACCGATTTTGGCTCGGAAAAACTTTATCAGCATGTCTGGCTCGATATCGGATTGGACCGCCAGCTTCAAAAGAGAGTCGGCAAGCTCATCCGCCTGGGCCCGATGCTCTCGAGCACTCACGATACTCAAAGCGAGCGGTGTTAGGTGTCCCACAAGAGAAATACGAAGGGTGATCGCTGTGGCCCAAAGCTCGCCAATGGAAAGGGGGGTAACACGTTGAAAAGAACACAGGAATCGCTTTAACATATCAGCGTCTAGACGGCTGTCGGTGTGGGCGATAATCGCAAGAGCAATCGCGTAAACACGAGGATAGCCTTCCAGGGCGCCGGTAGCTAGCTTGGGAAGCTCGTCGTAATAGTCCTTCGGTAAGTCCTGCTTAATCTCTCTGAGTTGGTCCTCAGTAATGTGGAAATTATCGACAAACCATTCGGCAGCTGGTGACACATCCTGCCTTCCCCGAATGGCCGCGGTTAGGCGTTGGTAGGCTGAAAGCAACTGGCGACCGTTCTCCTTCAGCTCGGGCAAAAGGTACCGGCCCCGTTTCGGCGTGGAGGTTACCGTGAGGGAGTGAGCCAAATAGGTCGCATACTGTTCCAGGCGTTCGACACTAAAAAACTCTTCCCGCACTTGGTCTTCGTGGAGCAAGTTAGTCGAGCGCCTCAGGAGTGAAAGAAAGTCCGAATAGTTGGGAGTTTGATCTGATTCCGCCATAGAGGGGGTAACTTAAAGTGCAACCCCGTTAGATACTAGAGAAAAGTGCTTGAGAGGGGGTTCTGTTCTCGATTACGTTAAGTTGGTAAAACAATATGCTTTCACTACTTCCTTACTTTTTGAGTTTCCTTCTTCCGGCTCTGGCTTTCTTGGCGGTTACTCCTAATGGGTTGACCCATTGGACGGGCCCCGTCGTCGTTTTCCTACTGTTTCCCGCAATTAGCGGTTTTATCCCGGCCCGAAAAAAGGTCGCCAAGGATCACATTGGCTTCTCCCTCCTTCTTTGGGCTCAAGTCCCGATCCAAATAGCGCTCGTGATCTATTCTCTCCATGAAGTTTCGATTCGCGGCCTTACGTTTTGGCAGTTTCTTCCGCTAGCTGTGAGTGTGGCGCTTAGTACCGGTGGAATTGGGATCACGGTGGCGCACGAGCTGGTGCACCGGGCTTCCAAAGTGGAACGGGGTTTAGGACTTGGTCTACTTTCGATCGTAAATTACATGCACTACCGCATTGAGCATATTTATGGGCACCATAAGAATGTGGGTACTCCGGAAGATCCTTCCTCTGCACGCGCCAACGAATCGATTTATTTATTTTGGCTTCGCGTGCTACCGATGAGTGTGAGAAGTGCTTGGCTTATTGAGAGCGGTCGAATGAAAAGTCAGGGATGGAAACGACTCTCGATCCACAACCGAATGATTCACTATTTTTTTGTCGAGCTGGTGCTAAATATTTTGGCGTTTGGCCTTTGGGGAGAGGTGGCTTGGGAGTTTTACGTGACGCAAAGTCTGATTGCCGTGCTGGCGCTAGAGGCGATTAACTATATCGAACATTACGGGCTAACTCGTGCGCATCTTCCCGAGGGAGGTTTCGAACGAATCGCCTCGAAGCATTCTTGGGATACCGAAAATCGATTTACGAACTCGATGCTGTTTAATTTAGGAATGCATTCCCATCATCACTTGCGGCCCTTAGTAAAGTACGACGCTCTTACCCCCGACGAGGTAGCCCCTAAGCTCCCTGGCGGATATTCGTTGATGCTTCTGTTAGCGTTGATTCCGCCGTTGTGGAAACGGGTGATGGGTCGGCGAATCCCTTAACTAACTTCTTATATCGTAATCCAAAATTCTGACCTGGTTTTTCTACCATCCGGTACATGCTCCAACCCAGTAGGTAAGAGGCGGCGACGCGCCAAACGATTCCAAGATAGACGGTGGAGTTAAGGGTGGGCGAGGTGGTGGTGCGGAGGAAACACTGCTGCCATACGTAAATGCTATAGGCGCACGTTCCGATAGTGACCAAAGGACGTTTACCCAAAGCAGACTTAAGGCGGCTTTCGGACATCACTAGATAGTCGACTAGCAAAAGAATGGTGACGGTCTCGAAGATAATTTCGTAAGGCATCCACGCCAAAAACATTCCTGGCCGACCTTGTAGAAGACGAATACTCAGATGTAAAAGTATCGCCGCAATACCCGCCCAAGGACGTGGCTTTCGGTGTGAGACATGCCAGAGCGCCAGGCTTGCCCCGGCCATGGGGTAGGTCAGATAAGAAAACATTCTAAAAGCCCCTAATACCGCGATCGGGGCCTGGAGAGAGTTAAAGTAGATTCCCCCCGTGATCGGAATGGAGACGACAGCGAGAAAGACAGTCGCAGCGAGCTTTCGGTATTCCGGATAAAGAAAAAATATCAGGGGCCATAAAGCATAGAACGCCGTTTCTAAGGTAAGAGACCAAAAGTGGGCGAAAGTCCAAGCGGAGGTCTGA
>JBBQIT010000432.1:0-4137 GCA_038325205.1 Bdellovibrionota bacterium | reverse complement strand
AACTGGTTTTATGAAAGTGTCACCTATGTCCCTTTAAAAATATGTAACCCATGTCCTTAGTTGCACATGGGGGCTTACGGTCTCTGGGTTTGGGGAGGGCGAGAGACTTGTTTTCGGGCTGGAACAAAAAAACTGGGTGCTGCGCTAAATTCTAGGACGACCTGGACACCTAAGAGAGGCTTTTTTTGATTCTATCGAATTGCTTACGCCAAAGAGGCTCACCTGAAAAACACGCCTCCCGAATTTTCGTTAGCTTTGCGACCTCGCCGCGCTTTGATTCGTTCCAGAGATCTTCGAACAAAAGTTGAGTTGCCCCAATCGCAAGCGAAGGAAAAGCTCCATCGTCGATCTCGCCGTAACCAACGATTCGAAGCCAATTCCAAAGTTGCTTAATGCTTTGGGTATAAGTCTTTTCGTGAAATTTTCCCTGCAACTCAACCGCAAGCTTCAATTGTTTTGTGGACAAGGGAGAGGTCTCTTCCAACACCCCCAATATCTCCTGGGCTTCTCTCTTTAAGGATAGGGGTTCGGAATCCGCATTTAGCCCCTGAAGCACCGACGCGAAAACCTGTTTGGAAAAGAAAGTCGCCCTGCCCTGATACCATTTCGCATAGACGACCTTTCCGGAACGGGAAAGTTCTTCCCGAAGATGCCAAAGATCTGCGACTCGATTATCTCCCCCGGAATCCCACTCCCACCGCATTTTGCTTTTCGGAAAAAAGTGCGCCCACAAAGAAGTGGGAGCTCGTTCATTTGCTTTTGGGAAGACTAGACAGATCCCCAATTGATTTATAGCTGAGATCGCAGAGCGTCCGTTCATGCGTAATTATTATCACACCATGCGGCATGAGCGAATCTTGTGAATTTCGGTTTGATCACTGGCGATGATAGGGCTATATACTCTCCCACTCCCAAGTGGGTTGGCAGGGCTGGAGATGTTGCAAAAGGATTGTTCATGCCCGGGTCAGCCGATCAACCGAGAAACCTTCCCCCAAAACTAAAATCGCTGAATGCCGTACCGTCGATTCTTACGACGGTGGAAGATAGTGTTAGGCGGAAGAGTAGTCCCGCCGCTGATGCGGAACCCCTTTTAAGAGTGTTTACCGAAACGATGCCCCAGTTGGTTTGGAGTACCGACGCCAATGGAATGGTCGATTACGTGAATCGACAGTGGTACGAGTACAGCGGCATCACCCCAGGCCCTTTCTCAGAGAAAGACTGCTTAAATAGTCTCCATCCCCAAGACCGGAAGCAAGCACTTGACGCTTGGCATGAGAGCCTCAGGACCCATGGTCCCTATGAAGTAGAATATCGAATTCGTCGTCACGACGGAGAATATCGTTGGCATCTCGTACGTGCTTTCCCCGTCCTCAGTCCCGAAGGGAAAGTAATTCGTTGGGTAGGCACCTGTACCGATATCAATCAAAATAAGAAGGTTGAGGTGACCCTTCGACAGCTGGAAAGCCAGTTGCGACACCAAGAAGAACGCTTCGTTCTCGCCGAGACCGCTTCTCGTACCGGCATCTGGGACTGGGACTTGGTAAAAGATAACGTTTATTACAGTCCCCGTTATAAATCGATTTTAGGTTTCACTGACGAAGAGCTACCCAATCTGGTTAATTCATTCACCCCGCTCTTACATCCCGAGGACAGAGAAATGGCATGGGCAGCGATCACCTCTGCCCTTAAAGGCGATTCGCCCAACTATGAAGCCCAATTTCGGCTGCGACATAAAGATGGTCAGTATCGCTGGATTTTGGCGCGAGGATTTGTGTTTCGAAATGATAAGGGGGTGGCCGTTCGCATGTCAGGAGTTCATTTAGACATTACGAGCTACAAGCAGACCGCACTAAGCTTAGAAGCGACAGAACGAGAGCTCCGTCGCGTGATGTCTTCGATCTCGGATTATCTGTGGAGTGCTGAAGTTAGCCCGCTCGGAGAGTTCAAATACATCTTTTTTTCCCCAGCTGTTATGCGGATTACCGGCCGAGACGAAAACTATTATTATGCCGGGCCGCACCGCTGGATTGAGACGATTCATCCTGATGACCGACCCCGATTGCTAGATGAGTGGCAAAAGTTAAAAACCGGGCAAGTCGAAGCGCTGGAGCGCGAGTACCGAATCATCTGGCCCGACGGATCTATTCGCTGGGTTCGTGATAGCGCCAGAGTCACCGTCAACGGTGCTACTATTCGTATCGACGGAGTCGTCAGCGAAATTACTGACCGCAAAGTGGCAAGCGAGAGGCTCACCCAGTGGGAGAAAATTTTTGATCATGCGGGCTGGGGAGTGGCTATTACTTCCGCAAAAGACAATTCCATCCGAGCGGGAAATCCGGCGTTTGCGATTATGCATGGTTTGGAGGTTGAAGAGCTCGCCCAAACCACGCTTGTTTCCTTGGTTGCCCCGGAATGTCGGGAGGCCATGCTCGATTTCCTGGCACAAGCCGATGCCCTAGGACACATCACTTATGAGACCGCCCACCTAAGGAATGATGGCTCGAGCTTTCCTTTATTGGCCGACGTTACGTCGGTGAAAGATGCCCGAGGAAATATCTTATACCGCGCCACGAATTTCCAAGACATCACGTACCTCAAACGAACGGAAACGGAGTTAAAACGCAAAGCCGAAGAACTCGCCCGTTCGAACGCTGAACTAGAGCAGTTTGCTTACGTAGCTTCTCACGATCTTAAAGAACCCCTGCGTATGGTTAGCAGCTACATGCGTTTGCTGGAACGCCAGTACAAAGGAAAACTTTCCGACGAAGCCGATCAATTTATTGATTTTGCGGTCCAAGGCGCTACCCGCATGTACGCTCTTATCGGAGACCTTTTGGAATTCTCCCGGGTAGGAACGCACAGCCGCAGTTTGCAAAACGTCGATATGAATGAAGTGCTGGAGCTTGTTCTAGACAACCTCAGCCTTGCGATTAAAGAAACTAAAGCCACTATCGAAAGAGTTCCGCTCCCTACCATTCCAGGCGAGTACAGTCTTTTGGTCCAACTACTTCAAAACATGATCGCAAACAGTCTTAAGTTCCGGCTGGGGGCGCCTATCATTCGAATAGATGCAAAATTAATCGACGATAGCTGGGTATTCTCCGTTCAAGACAATGGCATTGGAATTCATCCTAAGTATGCAGAAAAGATTTTTGTAATCTTTCAAAGATTACATCCCAGGGATCGCTACACCGGAACTGGCATTGGGCTTGCGATATGCAAAAAGATTGTGGAACGACATCATGGAAAGATCTGGATGGAATCGATGCCTGGTAAAGGCACCACTTTCTTCTTTTCATTACCGAGCGAAAATCCGGACCAATAAGGTGCCTAATTCTATTTCGACGCCCTACCCGCAATCGCGCGAACCGTGGCTTGAGCCACCAAAGAAGATATCATTAATGGAAAGATAATCGAATGATGGTCCGTCATCTCCATGACAATGACCAAAGCGGTGAAAGGCGCTCTTGAAATCGCACTCAGAGCGCCGGCCATTCCCACAAGGACAAGTAGGTTGTGATTTACTGGCGTTACCAAAGACGCAAACTTAGAGCCGATCACAGCCCCTAAAGAGAGCGAAGGGGCTAGAAAACCACCAGAGCATCCTGAAAGATTGGCGACAATAGGGCCGATAAAGCGGGAGAGAACGACTTTCCAACTGGCTGCCGGAACCTCTCCAAAGAGAAGTCCTTGCATCAACTTTACCCCGCCGCCCACCGTTTGGGGTCCCAGGGAAAGCACAATGCCAGCCGCCAAAAGTCCTATAAAGCCCGCGAATAGGACTCGATTCGCGGCTAAAAACCCTTTCGTTTTGGATCTGCCGAAATCCAAGATTCGCTCAAAGATTCCGGCACTCGTTCCACAAAGAACGGCGACTATCACGATCCAAGGAAAGGTATCCACTCCAATGGGTCCGACAGGCGGATATCCCAAAAAGAGATAACGTCCAAATAGCCACTGCGCGAGCATTCCCGCAATGATGACGGCCGAAATAATCACGGTTTTGAACTGGTGGAAATGTTGTTGGGCCAGCTCTTCCAAGACAAAGACAATTCCGGCTAAAGGAGTGTTAAAGGCCGCGGCAAGTCCCGCAGCTCCTCCCGCTACAATCCATGAACGGTGCTCCTCAGCGGGCCA
>JBBQIT010000431.1:0-4143 GCA_038325205.1 Bdellovibrionota bacterium | reverse complement strand
AGGATCGGGCCCTTACATGCTTGATTCGTTAGTCCAAGGGGAAAAAGTAGTCTTGAAACGCGATCCCAATTGGTGGGGTGCTAAAAATCCCGAGAACGTCGGAATGTACAATTTCGATAGACTCGTTTACCGAGCGGTTCCGGACTACAACGTACAATATGAGCTCTTCAAAAAGGGAGAGCTTGATTACTTCTACTTCCTTTCCGCGAAAATGTGGGCTACGGAAACCGATGGCCCGACCTACCAGAAGAACTTTACCAAAAAATTAAAAGTAGAGAATGAGACTCAGTTTGGGACCCAAGGCGTAGCGTGGAACACTAGACGCCCGCTATTCGCGGATCCCAACGTCCGGCGCGCCATGACCCACCTCATGGATCGTAAACGTTGGGTAAAAGAACTTTTCTACGACAACTATAGGGAATCTACCGGACCCGTTTCGCAAACTTCGGTGTACCATTCGCCTGATAACCAACCGATCCCTTTCGACCCAGCGAAAGCCCGAGAGCTCCTCAAAAAGGCTGGCTGGACGACGGTCGGGCCTGACGGCATCCTGGTTAAAGACGGGAAGAAGTTTGAATTTGAGGTCATTATTGATAACGGCGGACTCGAACGACAATTGACGCTTTATCAAGAAGAGCTAAAGAAAGTCGGAATCAAGCTTAACATTCGTCTTTACGATTGGGCCACGGCCATCAAGCTTTATGACGACAGACAGTTCGATGCCGCTCTTCAAGCCCGAAGTCGTGACACCGATCCTTCGGATTTCGCCGCTGGCTGGGGAAGTAAACAAGCCGACATCAAAGCCAGCTCCAACACCACGGGTTACAAAAATCCCGAGTTAGATAAGCTCGCAGAAGACGTCGACAAGACGTTTGATAAGCAAAAGCGAATTCCTATGGTTAAAAAAATCGATGCTCTGCTGGGCAAAGATCAACCCATGAGCTTTTCGTACGAAGCCTATTTCACGCGCTTAGGGTACTGGAACAAATTTTCCTTTCCGGGCAAGGGTTATATGACGCACTCGACGTGGAAGAACACTTTCAATACGTGGTGGCTCGATCCTGAAAAGGAAGCGAAGCTAAAAGAAGCGGTGGCCAAAGGAACCGTTCTTCCCTAATCGCTCAATTCATGGCGCTCTATTTCATTAAGCGAATTCTTTTCTCGGTACCCACGATGGTGGGCATCAGTTTGCTTTGTTTCTTTCTCATCCAGCTGACACCAGGGGGCCCTGTAGAAGTTCAGATGGCGCAATGGCGAAACTCTGGGGTGGGAGGCGAAGCCGGTGCGGGAAAGATGTCGCAGATTACCGACGAGCAGCGCCAAGCCCTTGTCGTCTACTACGGTTTCGATAAACCCATCGCCGTTCGTTATTTAAGCTGGATGTGGAAATTAGTGCGCGGGAATTTGGGCGATTCTTACTACTACGATGTTCCGGTCATAGATCTCATCAAAGCTCGACTTCCGGTCTCCATCAGTTTTGGTTTATTTAGCCTTTGGGCGACCTACATCATCTGCGTCCCCTTGGGGATATGGAAAGCGGTTCGCCACAATAGTACCTTCGATGTCATGAGCTCAGGAGTAGTTTTTTTTCTCTATTCCATCCCCTCGTTCGCTTTTGGCATTTTGCTAATTGTCCTTTTCGGAGGCGGCAGCTTTTGGAATGTTTTTCCGATTCAAGGGCTGGTTTCCGACAACTTTTCCGATCTTTCGCTTTTGAATAAAGTGAAAGACTACATGTGGCATATGTTCCTTCCCCTCACCTGCTACACCATCGGCAGTTTTGCCACTCTGACCATGCTGATGAAAAACTCTTTGATCGATCAGCTTCGTCAAGACTACGTCACTACCGCCAGAGCTAAGGGGCTTTCGGAGAGAGTCGTTATCGGAAGACATGCTTTGCGAAATGCGATTTTACCTATCGCGAACGGCGTCGGCCAATGGATAGGGCTCTTTTTCGCGGGCAGCCTTCTCATCGAGACTATCTTCGGCCTGCAAGGGATTGGGCGCCTCAGTTACGAAGCTATCGTCCATCGCGATTATCCCGTCGTTCTCGCTGACATCATGATCTTAAGCGTGCTCACGATTGTGGGAAATGTGATTTCCGACTTTTTGTATATCGTAATCGACCCTAGGATCGACTACCGATGATAAGTGATCCTCTTTTACAAAAGCAGCTTAAGCGCTTTAAGAAAAATCGCAGGGGCTATTGGTCGTTCATTCTTATCTCAATTCTTTTTGTATTAAGCCTCTTTTCGGAAGCGATCTGTAACAACAAGCCCTACCTCCTCAGGTACAAGCATCACACTTACTTCCCCATCGTCCGTTTCTATCCTTCGACGTGTTTTGGAGTCGATTTGCCTACGGAAGCGGACTACAAAGAGCTAAGCCAGTCTGCCGCTTTTAAAGAACCAGGCAACTGGATGATTTTTCCGATCATTCCCTACAGCTCCAATGAAAGCATTCGAACCGCGGTAAACCCTCCGGCGCCTCCCAGCAAAGTAAACTATCTGGGCACCGACGACACCGGGAGAGACTTACTCACTCGTCTCATTTACGGGTTTCGAAACTCGATGCTCTTCGCTTTGGTCTCGTGGGTATTCATCGTCATCTTTGCGTATCTGACGGGGGCTATTCAGGGTTACTTAGGCGGCAAGATCGATTTTTTCGGCCAACGCGCGACTGAGATCTGGAGCGCGCTTCCTGTTCTTTACGTCATCATCTTTTTGATTAGCATTTTCCCACCGAGTTTGACGTTACTCCTCTTAGTCTGGGTGGCTTTTAGTTGGATCGGGCTAGCGAGCTACGTTCGTGTGGAAGTCTTGCGCGTGCGCCGCACGGACTTCGTCGTAGCGGCTTCGGCGATGGGAGCCAGTACGCCTCGCATTCTGTTAAGGCATATCCTACCGAATACGCTGACTCCTATTATTACTTTCTCTCCGTTTATTATTTCGGCCAGCATTGGAAGCTTGGCCGCCTTGGATTACTTAGGGTTGGGACTTCCGCCGCCAACCGCAAGCTGGGGCGATTTACTAAGACAGGGCAAAGAGAATCTCTCGAGCTGGTGGCTTGTGCTCTATCCCTTCCTCTCGCTATTTGGGACTCTCTTACTTTTAAATTTTATCGGTGAAGCAGTACGAAGTGCGTTTGATGCCCGCGAATAGCGATTCGTAGGAAACGTTATTCGGGATTTCCCAGAAGCGATCGGAATAACAAGGGGGGCAAGCCGATTTCGGCTGTAATCGGCGTGCGACGGGCGGCGCGAGCGACTTGGCGATAGTTACCGTCGGTGCCAAAGTTCTTATCCACCTTGCCGTCCGTTTGGTATCGGGCGATAGCGACGTTGTAATCGGTACCGGGGCTAGAAACCCCCGCGGCCAAGATCTTTCCATCGGAAGTTAAGGACAGGGCGTAAACCGCATTGTACTTGCCCTCGAATTGTTGGGTAGAGATCCCACGCTTTGCAAAGTTCTTGTCCATCGTGCCGTCTGCCAAGTAGCGAACCAAGCTAAAGTTCATATCTGCTCCATGAGCAGAGGAGCCACCTGCGACGATTCGTCCATCGGACTGAACCAACAGACCGTAAATGGCATCGGGATTTCCGCCCACGGCCGTGGTAAGAAGACCGCCCTCGCCGAAATCGGGATCTAAAATTCCATTGGGTAAATAGCGAACCATGGCGAAACGCCCCACGCCGTTGATGATAGAAGTACCCCCAACCAGAATCTTACCGTCGGGCTGGAGTGCTGAAGTATAAGCTCTGTCGCTAACTCCGATTTGAGTGACGACAGTGCCCGACACACCGAAGGTGGTATCGAGAGATCCGCTGCTGTTATATCGCAAAGTCACAAATACAGCTTTGTTGTTCACTTCCGAATAACCTGAGAGCAAAATTTTTCCGTCGGGTTGTAATAATACGGAATAGCCGTGCTCATCCGCCCCTCGATTATCATCGTCAGAAAATCCAGTGATGACCTGTCCATTCTCGCCAAAGCTTAGATCCGCTAGACCATCTTTCCGGAGGCGCAGAAGTCCGAAGTCGAGATCTCGGCCGTTAGAGGAATATCCCCCGACCACTATCTTGCCGCTAGGATCGACCGCTAGTGAATAGGCTACCGCATCTCCTTTACCAAAATTACGAATAGC
>JBBQIT010000430.1:0-4153 GCA_038325205.1 Bdellovibrionota bacterium | reverse complement strand
CGGCCTCTACGGCTACATGTCTCAGCGCTTAGTCTCGGGTACTTTGGAGAACAAGCCTGAACACTACAACGAAGTCTTAACCCTACTGACCTCTCTCAACGAAAGCTGGGAGAAGGCGATTGAAAATTTACGAATCGAACGCAGTAAAGAATCTGAAATCAGCAAATAATCCACATCCTGAGGGGGAAACCAAATGGAAGAAGTGCTGCACTATCTCGAACTGAAGAACAACTACTACGAAAAGTTTTATAACGTTACGCTCAAATTCATTGAGCAAGCTAATCAAAACCGATGGGATGAAATTGAATTATTTGTGGATAACCGCGAACGGATTCTCAATATTATTCATTCGTTCGACCACAAGATCTCCCTCAATTTTCAAAAGCTCCAGCTCTCTACGGATGAATTAGACATTTACCGTACCCAAGTGAAGGAGCTGATGGAAACCCGTGCCATGTGGGCCCAAAGAATCGTAACTTTGGATCTAGAGCTAATCTCCAAAATGGACGACATGAAGACGGAGACGATTCGAGAGCTAAAGAAGTCGATGGAGACCAACCAACAACTGAGCTCCTTCGCCCCTCCGATGAAACGTCCTATCAAGCCCCGCAAAGACGTCTAACCAATTTCAGAGGTCGAAAAGGTATTCGTTACCTTTTCGACCCAATTTCGGAGGTCTAAAAGGTAACGAATACCTTTTCGACCTCGATCTGCAGTCAATTATTTGTCGCGTTGTCCGCTGATTGACGAGATCCTCCCTCCCCTTTTTTAAGAAACTCCTTCATTCCCGCTACTTGCTTTTTTGGCCTCGTGGCATGGGCTTTGCTCTTCTTAACCCCTGGCCATGACAAATCCTAAGACTCTTGGAAAAGTAGCACCTGAGCCCTTTCTTGAACTCGTTCATCAAGCGAGCGAAGTTCATATCGAAGAGTTGCCGGGTGGAAACTGCCGACAATTCTATGTAGCCTTGCGACCGCCCAAACCGGTAGCTCACACCCCCTCCCCGGAAAAAGAGTTAGCTTCCCATCCCGTCGAATATTTTTTGACTCACGCCGGGGTTCTTCTCGAAAACAAGGAATATGTCCTAGCGCGCAATCTCTACTCGTACGTCCTGAAGACTGATATCCGGAGCGAAGGCGCGCTTAAAGGCTTAGGCACCTGTCTCTACCGCTTAGGCGACAGTGGTGCCGGCCGAAAGTGCTTTAAAGCTCTCTGGGAACTCTATGGCAAAGAAGACAGCCTTCTTTGGATGGCGATGGCTTACGTAGCGGAAAAAGACGACGCCAGTGCTCTAGCCTGCTTTCAACAGATTAAAAGCCCTCATTTCATGCGAAGTGTCGACCAGTTCGAATACTATCGCGAGTACGGCAACTGCCAAACGCGGGCGAAAGACTACGCCGCTGCGGATATTCTTTACCGCAAGGCTCTTGAAGTAGATCCCACGAACGAAGTGATTCACGTAAATCTAGGCATGATGGAGATTCAACGCGGCCGTTTCGAATCTGCCGGCAGCTATTTTCAACGAGCTTTGCGCATTAACCCCTCGAACTCACGAGCCCAATGTGGAAAAGGTATTGTGCTCGCAGAGACTGGCCAAGAAAAGTTGGCCAAGGAAGCGCTCTGGGAGTCTTTGGATTTGGATAGCCAAAACGTAGTAGCCATCTATGAGCTACTCGCTCTCTGCGATACTGAGAGTGAGATCATGCTACTTCGCGTACAGCTTAAAAAATATTTAGATCGGGATCCTAAACACCGAGAAATCCGCTTTGCTCTAGCCGCTCTGTTTTATCGAGAAAATGAGTGGAATCACTGCGAACGTGAGTTGGACGAGATTCTCCGCACGGAACCTGGACATTTAAAAGCACAAAAACTAAAGGTCGAACTAGTAGCGACCAGACACCGAAACTAATTTTCGGTGACAAGGAGGCCGTAATGACACGAGTGTCGGTCGATGATCAGATTTCTGCTTTGAGCGCTGACAGTTCCCGGAAAGTATCCGATGTACTTCGTGATGTTTTGGATACTCTTCCGCCGAATAGGATAGTCACCAAAATCCTTATCGACGGAAAGCAACTGATCGATCAGTCTCCTGCTTCTCCTTTGGATTCCAAACAGGAAGTCTTCCAAGAGCTCGAGATCAAAACGGCTGACCGAGAGATTTGGGCCATGAACGGTCTAGATATCGTGCTTAATGCCATTGAACGAGTTCAGAAGAGCCTTATCAAAGCAGCCGAGCTCTTTCGAGAAGGCGACAGGAAGGCCGAAGCGAATCAACACTTCGTCCGTTGCGTAGATGGTCTGGAACGTTTTGTAGAAGCGCTTACGATCACACGTACCGCCTTAAAACTAGACTTCAATAACATTGCAATCGACGGCCTTAAGCTATCTCAGGTCGAAACAGAGTTTACCCAGATTCTTAAATCTATCGTGGAGTGTCAGGAGAAGCAGGATTTTATCGCGGTAGCTGACAAAGTCGAATACGAGTTAATCACAAACTTGTACTCATGGGCCGTGCTGCTTGGCCAGCAACGGATTTCACTTCACTCGAACGCTTAGTCCCAAACGCTTCTAAGATCCTTTGAGAAGCGTGTCGAGCAATCGCCATCACGCTATGCTGAGGATTCACTCCTATATTCGTCGGAAAAAGTCCCGCATCCACCACAAAAAGTGACTTAGCGCCGTGGACACTGTAGTCGGTGTTCACGGCCGATGCTTTTGGGTTTGTTCCCAACCTAGTAGTTCCGAATAGATGTCCGGCACTCATTAAATACAGCCTTGGGTCTAAAGGGAGGTCCAAGATCTTCTTGGCATCGGCCAAGGATCGTAACTCTCTAGGAAACTCCTTCGGCCCATTAATTCCGGGAAAGACTCTTTTCGCCCCCATCTCAAATTGAAGCTGGGCCAACCGCCACAGAGAGTTCCTTACCCGCTCGATGTCTTTTTTTGTGGGAGTATACTGAAGTAACGTTTTTCCTGTCCAACCCTTGACCAGCCGCCCTTCCGCTTCCGCCTGAACGCTTCCGGTCCAACTAGAGTAGTATTCGGTGCGAGAAAGCTCTCGGGCGAGCTCGACTCCCCCCAGCGACGTCCGGGCGAATACCAGCTCGGGCGGAATGAGCTGAGTCGCCAATTTCATTTTCTCGGCATTGAAGGCTAAGATTTCTATTCCCTGAGGAGGACCTTCCAGTTCCGACGCCCTTTGGCCCATCTCGGCCACCATCGAAACTCCAAGGTGGGTTTGAAAATGCCTACCCACGTGAGATTTACCGAGCCCTATCCCACTTCTCCACAGGAGCTGCGGGGTTTGCATCACCCCGCCGGCAAGAACGACGCCTCGACGAGCTCTAACGGTTTTGGTTTCACCTGACTTACTGACACATTCAACGGCAACTGCCGTTCCATTTTCAAAAATAACTTTCATCGCGCGAAGTCCACTTAGTACCCTGGCTCCGGCTTTCATAGCCCGGGGAATGAAGGTCACTTCCATCGACCATTTGCCACCCGTGGGACAGCCTTGCAAACACCGCCCGGAACTTTCACACCCTGGGGCATTTCTTTTCATGGATTGGTGCGCCCAGTTAAGCCGATTCAAAGCAGCTGAGACCGGAAGCGCACTCTTATCCAGGTTAAGGTTTTGCCTTATCTGCAGATCCTTTTCTATCGAGTCAAATTGCTTCTCCAATTCGGAATAAGAAAAAGCCTCCTTCAGCGAAGCATCGTAGAAGAGCCATTCGGCGTAGATCTCTTCGGGCAAGCGATGAACGATAGCTCCATTCATCACCGTAGACCCGCCAACAGCACGTCCTTCGAGAACCGGGATGACAGCGCGACCTTTCGTCATCTGCGAACCGAAGTCTCGAAAGAGAGTTGCCATGGCGCCGTAAACATCTTCAGTGAAATTCTCTTTTCGATACCATTCGCCTTCTTCTACGACGAGCGTACTAAACCCGTTCTCGGCGAACTCAACCGCGGCAGTCGCTCCCGAGGCACCCGAGCCCACGATGACAAAATCGGCTTCTTCGGATGTGGCCGCATTTTTCATAGAGAGACCTTGTCAGGAAGCGAAGCCGGAAAATATCGTCTTCTAGTGGATTCCTTGCGAAAGGTAGCGACTAGCGCATGCCCTTTGACTCCATAAGCAAGCAAACGAATC
>JBBQIT010000429.1:0-4155 GCA_038325205.1 Bdellovibrionota bacterium | reverse complement strand
CCTCCGGCGCTACCGCAAAGGTCATCTACATTCGAAAAAAGGTGGGGTGTGACGCCGTTATCACCCTCACTCTCGAATAGTAGCGGATTCGTTTCTCCCTCCCGCCTATTGTGAGTCTTCTCGCTAACTATGGAATGAAATCGGCCCAAGCGATGTCTCGTCCAGGATAGATAACTTCAGTAAACGGCCATTGAGAGTGAACCCATTCGCGCACTTCCTCATAAAAGGAGGCATCAAGAGGGGCATAATCCTGCCCTAGCCACAGGATTACCTCGGCCTGCCATTTTTCATTTCGTGAAGGATAGATATACACGCACCCGATTTATACATTTATTGTCAGCAGTTTTGGTGGCCCTAGCCATTCTCTCTCCCTTGACAAGCAATAGACTAATTCACCAATTCCGCCTACCATCCGGCCTATGATCTACGAAATCATCATCGACCATGATGAAACGCCTAACAAGTGCACCATCACGCCGCTTGCGGATCGAAAGGACTTCAAACTTTTCCCAGTATTCGGTGAAGGCGGAATTGGTCCTCTATCGGCGCCTCTTCTACTCCACCATGAAGGCGAGTGTTTAACTAAGGTAAGATCAAGCTTTGATTCTGTAGACGCCATCGCTTGTGTGGATTGTGTTTGGCGAAAGCTTCCCCGAATCATTCGAAAAATTCGTTGGACGAATGAAACCGAACCCATACGAGTGAAGATCCCTGAAGGTTTTAAGACGGTCTATCCCCGGGTTGGGTTGCCGAATAGTGATCCCGATGGAGGCCTAGCGACGATAGAAGCTATCTTCGTCGCCTCAGCGCTCTTGGGTCATTGGGACGCCACACTGCTATCTAAATATTATTTTGGTCGTAAGTTTGTAGAAGTGAATGCGCAACGATTTCTTGAATTAGGAATTAAACAGGTCACCAATCTCGAGTGTTTGCCTGGTATCGCCCCGAAAGCGCGAGACTCCTATAGTCGTCGACTCAATCGAGGCAGAGTACCCAAATAAGATGATGGTCCTTCTCGCATGACTGGACGCGTAAATCGTCTCGGCGTTTACCCATTCTAAACCGTTGTTGTCCCCCTCAAAAACCGCTACTGTTTTTCCATGAATTCTCATCTAGATTCGATCATCTCAGTCCAAAGCCTAAGCAAGACTTACAAGACAGGTTTCTCGGCACTAAAGAATATCAATCTTGAAATTCGCCGCGGCGAGATATTTGCGCTCCTGGGACCCAACGGGGCCGGCAAGACGACCCTCATTAATATCATTTGCGGCGTCGTAAACCCCTCGGCGGGAAGGATCATCGCCGATGGTTTCGATATCGTGAAAGACTATCGCTCGGCGCGAAAAAGGATTGGATTAGTCCCCCAAGAACTTACCACTGACGCCTTCGAAGAAGTTTGGGATACCGTCTCGCTGAGCCGCGGCCTTTTTGGGAAGGCTCCCAATCCAGCTCTCGTCGAAAAGACGCTAAAAGACCTCTCTCTGTGGGATAAGAAACGAAACAAGATTAGAACTCTCTCCGGCGGAATGAAGCGAAGAGTGATGATTGCCAAAGCCCTCATCCATGAACCCATTATTCTTTTCTTAGATGAACCTACTGCGGGTGTGGACGTTTCTTTGAGACGCGACATGTGGCAATTGGTTCGAGAGTTAAGAGAGGGTGGCGTCACTATCATTTTAACCACCCATTACATTGAGGAGGCAGAAGAGATGGCGGATCGTATCGGCGTGATCAACCACGGCGAAATTATCGTCGTCGAGGATAAAGCCGAACTGTTGCGCAAGCTGGGTAAAAAGGAGCTTACGCTAATGCTAAGTAGCCGGTTGAACCAACTCCCCCCGGAACTCGCCGGCGAATCGCTGACACTGTCAGAGGATGGAATGCAGCTAACTCACCAATATGACACCAGAGGCAAAGAGCCAGCGGTCGCCAATCTAATGAAAAAATTGGTCGAGAGCGGAATCAAATTTAACGATTTGCAAACGAAGGAAAGCTCTTTGGAAGAGATCTTCGTAAGTTTAGTAGGAAGTGAATCATGACCTATTTTGCAGTGCGCGCCCTATACGGACAAGAGATGAAAAGGTTCTTTCGAACCTGGATTCAAAGTTTGATGACTCCCGTCGTCTCGACCGCCCTTTATTTTATCGTGTTCGGATCGGCGATTGGCTCTCGAATGGAGCACATTAACGGGGTCAGTTACGCGGCTTTCATTGTTCCGGGACTAACGATGTTATCGATACTAAGTCAAAGTGTCGCAAACGCTTCGTTTGGGATCTACATGCCTAAATTTGTAGGCACTATTTATGAAATACTTTCCGCTCCGATCTCTTCCCTCGAAATCGTGATCGGATATGTGGGTGCAGCTGCCACAAAATCGATGGTGATAGGGGTTGTCATTTTGGCAACGGCTAGATTTTTTGTTCCCTATTCCGTAGATCACCCTTTAGTGATGCTTCTATTTCTTGTTCTCACTTCCGTCACGTTCAGCATGTTTGGTTTCATTATAGGAATTTGGGCGGATGGATTCGATAAATTGCAGCTGATCCCTCTCATGGTAATTACTCCTCTCACCTTTCTAGGGGGCAGTTTTTATTCCATCAACATGCTCCCGCCCTTCTGGCAAAAAGTGTCTCTGTTCAACCCTATTGTGTATCTCGTCAGTGGTTTTCGTTGGAGCTTCCATGGAACGTCGGATATAGAGGTGGAAATCAGCCTAGCCATGACCTGCGTATTCATGGTGATTTGTTTAGCTCTGATCGGATTTATTTTTAAGACGGGCTACCGTATTAAAAATTAAAGGGGGAATGATATGTACATTGTCTTAAAGACGATCCTCACAGGTGTCATTGTCGTCGCGGTTTCTGAGATCGGAAAAAGATCAACGTGGATTGCAGCTATTTTAGCCTCCCTTCCCTTAAGTTCTATTTTGGCTTTGGTCTGGCTCTATCGCGATACACATAATAACGAAGCCGTCCGCAAGCTTTCGGATGGAATCTTTTGGATGGTGCTCCCGTCCCTGATGTTCTTTCTGGTGCTTTCTTACTGCTTAAGGATCGGAACTAACTTCTATCTTTCGCTACTCATCTCCTCAACGATAATGGCCGTGAGCTACGCCGGATACCTTTTCCTCCTTAAACGCATAGGCTTGTTTTCCTAACGTCATCTACTGACCGTAAACCAAGTTGAAGAAAAGACCGTCAGTGAGATCCAGTGTTTTTACGAGCTCGTTAACTTTAGAATAAAGGACCGCTTCAGCTCCTGCTTGTCCTCCTTCGGGATACTGAGGACCAAAGCGGTGACAAGAAGAGGCGATTTGAAAAATGGTGCGGACCTTTCCGCTAGAACTATAGGCCCGATAGTCCGTGGCCATATGAGCAGGGCAAGGGACTTGATTTGGAGTTTGGTCAACCAAAGTAAAGTCCGTAAGGGAGTCCACTAGTTTTTGCAGACTTGTTACGTGGGCGGACGCCAAAGTGAACAACAATGTTTCTTTGGCGTTCTCTACCATGGCCACTTCCCCATTAGTGTCGACCGTCAAAGTGCGAAAAGCCTTTCCCATATGTGTCGTACTAATGTCTAGCAAAGGGGCTGCTTGGGTGGTCGAAGCCAAGGAAACGATACCGATGAATGTCGCGATTAAAAATTTCATTCTGCTCTCCTTAATAAGTGAACCAAAGTCGTTATGGTCCTTTGCAATTCAAAGACCAGCACCATCAGGCTCAGCTTCAAATTAAATCGGATCCAAAAACGTCAGTCTGGCCGAAATGGGATGTAAATTTTTCACTTTCACAGAACAACAAACTAGTGACTCGCTGCATTGCAATTTCTCGTTGTCAAATGCATCGATCAATTTTTTGGGACACTTCTTCCCGCCATGAGTTTTTTCATCCCACAAGACTCGATATTTTATCGAACTAGCATCAAACAATTCTGGCCACTCATTTGCATAAGCAACTTTCCGTTCGAATAAAATATTCAGAAAGAGGGTTCTAATCATGGGTATGGGAAAAATTACACTTTGGTCCTGTCTGTCCGTTCTAATGTGCTTCGGAGGAAGTGCCTTTGCTGGCGACCAGATCTCCATTGAAGAAATTCAATTAAATAAAATTTATGTTCCTACCAAGGGATATGACAACAACGATCCGATTGAAGTAG
>JBBQIT010000428.1:0-4168 GCA_038325205.1 Bdellovibrionota bacterium | reverse complement strand
CAGCCCAAGCCGCAGTGGTCGAGATCGACGGTAATTCGTCCGACGCCAAAAAGAAGTTGATCGAGGCTCTTATTGAAGCCAATCCCAACAAAGCGGCGGTCGGGAATACCATTCACCTTAAAGGGACGTTCACCTTAGACGAAGGCCTTGTCCTAAATGCCAACGGAGTCACCATTGAAGGCGATGGCAAAGACGCTACCAAGTTAGTCTTTAAGGGGGTTAAAGCCGGAGGCAACGCAGACGGGCTTAGTGTTACCGGTAGCAACTTCACTATCAGAAAGCTCAGCATCGTTGACGCGCCAGGAAACGCTTTAAAGGTAGTGGGCGGAAAAAATATTTTAATTAGTGAACTCAAAGCAGTCTGGACCCCATCGATGCCGACTGCAGCGAACGGACCTTACGGACTTTATCCCGTGAAGTGCCAAAATGTGACAATCGAAAACTCAGAAGCCTATGGGGCTTCCGATGCCGGCATCTACTTTGGGCAATCTTCGAACGGAATTATCAAAGGGAATAAGGTTTCCCGAAATGTCGCAGGCATTGAAGTGGAAAATTCCACTTCCGTAGACGTTTTCGAAAATGATGTCGATGACAACACCGGTGGTATTCTAGTTTTTGATCTCCCCATTATTCCTAATGACCCTAATCCGATTATTGGCGGCCATAAGATCCGGGTCTTTAAAAATCGTATTGTAGGAAACAACCGAGTCAACTTTGGACCTGAAGGTGCCATGATCGGAAGCTTACCTACGGGAACGGGAATGATGGTTTTAGCGAGCACCCACGTCGAGATTTTTAACAATGTGATTATGGGACACCAAACCACCAACATCACGATCGGTAGCTACGCGCTTATGCAAAAGCCGACGACGCGGCAGGGTTATAATCCCTACCCAGAAGCTATTTCCATTCACGATAACGAAGTGGGCGGCGGTGGTTACGAGCCTGTCGGAGGAAGTGCGAAGTCGAGCGGGGAGCTAGTGGCTGCTATTGCGGCTGCGATCTCAAAAAAGCCGGAGGGGGGACCTTTAACCGATATTATCTGGGATGGTGTGGTCCATCCTAAATGGGCGAAACGAATGCCCGACAAATTGAAAATCTGTCTTTCGAAAAATGAGAGCAACAAGAAACCAGCTACGTTTGCTAATTATGATTTCTTAAATCTACTAAAGGGAAAACCAAAAGTGAGTCAGAGTTTGGCTCCTCACAAATGCTCTTTAAAACCTCTTGATGAAGTGAAGTGGTAGTTGAAGTGATGAGAAGTGTATTCGTTATTCTCGCTGCTTTTGCGGCGACGGCTAACGCCTTCTCACCTTCCGAATTAAAACGTCCGTTTCCTAAAAAGCTCTCCGAATGGGCGGACTACGCTGTCTCCGTAAGTGCTTCTGAACACACTTTGGAACTCGCCAAGGGCGCCAAGGTTTATGACATCAACACCCCACTCTTCTCGGACTACGCCTTAAAGCTCAGAACCCTTTGGGTTCCCCCCAAAACCAAGGTGATGTATCGCAAAAAAGAGCCCTTCGATTTTCCGGTGGGAACGGTCATTGCTAAGACTTTTTATTTCCCAAAAAATGGCGCGCTAAGCGGGCAACCACGCGAGGATCATGAAAAGGTAAGTGGTTTTGTCGACGGTAAGTTTTCACTTAAAGACAAAAGGCTTTTAGAAACTAGACTTCTCATTAAAACCAAGTCGGAATGGGTGGGATTGCCGTACATTTGGAATGAGGAACAGACAGACGCCTTTCTTGAAATAGCAGGCGGAAGAATTTCACTCGCTACTTTGAAACCGGATCAAAAAGCGGGAACGCTAGACTATACGGTACCCAACATGAACCAATGCAAGGAGTGTCATGGGCGCGGGGCCGAAATGGAAATGTTCCCCATTGGATTACAGGCCCGACATCTCAATCGTCATGAGCAACTGGAAACCTGGGCCGCGGTGAAATTGCTTTCTGGCCTGCCCCCAAAGCCGGCGCAGATTCCCAGATCTGCCGTCTGGAATGACACAAAGTCAGGCAGCCTTGATTCCCGGGCGAGAGCCTACCTAGATATTAACTGTGGCCATTGCCACAACGCTCAGGGGGCAGCCCGGACTACCGGCTTATATCTCTCCTCCGATATTACGGACCCCGAAACCCTAGGAGTTCGCAAAGCTCCCGTGGCATCGGGAATAGGATCGGGTAATCTCTATTTCGATATTGTCCCAGGTTCACCCGACCAGTCGATCTTGGTTTACCGTATGGCTTCCACCACCCCAAAAGTGGTGATGCCCGAAATTGGAAGAAGCTTGGTGCACGAAGAAGGCCTAGCGTTGATACGCGAATGGGTGAGCCAACTGAAATAGGGGTAGTGGTGAGAAAGTTCCTGATATCGACTCTTCTTTTATCTGTGGTAGGAGCGAAAGCTTTTGGAGCCGCAGCACCTGCCGCCGCAGCTTGTTCGGCTAATCTCCCTGCCCCTCCGGGAGCGGTGACGGTAGGGCTTGGGCTGCAGGTCGTGCTTCCCAATTTTCAAAATTTCGATGGCTCGCTTGCGATGTATGGACCGCTGCTCTCCGTTCCCGTAGGGAGCCATTCGGTTCATTTGCTCGCTAACTTTGGAGCGAGCGATTCCAGCATGGCCTATCTGGTGGAAAGTGCCTTCTTGTTCAATTTGCAGACGCCTTACCTCCCCTGGTTCTTATTGGGCGGAGTTCATTTCCTCCACTATCGCGCCCTTCAAGTGAATCACGACATTTTCGGGGTTCACGTGGGCCCTGGACTAAAATTTGCGATGGGAAATAGCATGGAGTTAGAGCTTGCGATGAAGATCTATTTTCAGCAGGTCATCATGACGAGTTTTAGTGGGGGACTGGGGCTCAGGTTATAGCTACATACCGAGAACAAATCGCTTCGCGTAGACGGCCGCCACCATAATCACAATCAAGATAAGCGTGCTTCGCTCGCTTCGAATAGCTCTCACTAAGCCGAAGGTATGGCCGCTGGCCGGATACAAAGCCCGTGTCCCGAAAAACCAACGAGGCGTGTTTTCGACGTAATGTCGATACGAGTCTCCGAAAGACCGCGCCAAAAGGTCCTCTTCAAATCGCACAATGAAAGTGTACTGAATGCAGGAATACAAAAAGACGAAGGCCGTTAAATACGTAAATCCAAAAAGCACACTGACTGAGGTGTAGAGCAGGATATTGGCAATATAAAGCGGGTTACGCACCCAGCGATAGGGGCCCGAATGGACCAATTCGGGGACCGTCTCGCCCCGCGTCCGGGTAGCACTTCCCGCAAAACCCACCGCCCAAATTCGAATGCTTTCGGCCACCACCACGCCTAACGCGCCCAGCATATAGATATCCAATGTGGGCACGAAATTGACGGGTAAGAACGCCATCATCAGAAAAAGAGGGACTGGAGACAAACTACGGTTCTTAAACCACCATTTGCCGATCCGCGCTGATAAGGGCTCTGAAGAGGCTACGCTTCGCATAAGGCATTAAAGTAGCCTAAAACCAATTTGATGGATAGTGGCCTCTTGAGACAAATGAGCTAGCGATCTATATTGTGGGTCAATTGGAAAGGACTAGGGGTGAACATCCAACTTCCTACGATTTGGAACATGGGCTGGGTCGAGGTCATCTGCGGCAGTATGTTTAGCGGAAAGACCGAAGAGTTAATTCGTCGAATCAAACGAGCGGAGATTGCGAAGATTAAACTGCAGATCTTTAAGCCCATCCTCGATACCCGGTACTCCGTGGATCATGTAACGAGCCATTCGTCGCTGAAGGCACACGCTCGTCCCATTCAGCATCCCGAAGAGATATTGGGCCTTTTGGAAGACAACACTCGGTTTGTTGCGATAGACGAAGCCCAGTTCTTCCCTGAATCCATTATCGACCTAAGTCACAGGCTAGCAAACCGAGGTCTCAGGGTAATCATCGCAGGGCTAGATTTAGATTATCGAGGCATGCCCTTTGGTCCTATGCCAGCACTCATGGCGACCGCCGAGTACGTTACCAAGATGTCCGCCATTTGCATGGTTTGTGGAAATACCGCAAGCCGCACGCAACGGCTTCACGCCAAACCCCAAGGCGATTCCAAAGCCCAAGTTCTTGTAGGAGCCGAAGAAGTTTACGAAGCTCGCTGCCGTCGTTGCTTTGAAGCACCAGCTTAAG
>JBBQIT010000427.1:0-4177 GCA_038325205.1 Bdellovibrionota bacterium | reverse complement strand
GTGCGATCGCCCGAGTTCCTGAGCTACCAAGGCGAATTGAACCTTATCGTGAAAGAACGAGAACAAGCCGCCAAGCATGCGAAGGAACTCGGTTCCTTGAATGCAACCAGCGGAACCCAGGTTAGTTTTCAGAGGTCCATCGCAAAGATTAACTCGGATCAAGTTGCACGCGAACGAGAATTAATGAAATTAATCGAATCGGCGCTCGTTCGATTATCGAAAAAGATGGAGGCTCAGATCAATTTAGCCAACGACAGCGCCCAACTTCTTGAAGCCGACATCTATCGCTTGGCCGGACATCAGATCGCTCAACACGAAGCGGCTAAAACCGGTGAGCGTCAAGCGAAGGTCGAGCAACCCGTCGATAAAAAGGGTATTCTACACTGGGGACGACTTCCCGCTTCTGCTTTAGATACTAGCGAAGTTTGGGCCGATGAAGTCGGCAGCCTCAAACATCTTATTTCGAACGCCTGTTTAGAAAAAACTCAAAGGAGTCCATTACGATGAAGTCCGTTAGCTTACGCACCCTCTGGGCCGTCTCCCTTATCGTTCTCTTTTTTTCGATGAGCGCCCACGCTGAAAAAGCTCGCCCGAGAAATCCCGCTCAAGAAAAAGGGGCTCAAGCCGATTCTGGCCAAAGTGGGGAGAAATCCGAAAAGATCGATATTGATAAGCTTCGTAATAAGTATTGGGCTCAGGGAAAAGATGGGGATCTTGCGATCATCCAAAATCGTCAGTACTCCAAAGCTCATCGTCTTGAATTAAGTCTTATCGGGGGTTTCGTTTCTACGGATCCGTTTTTAAGTGTCAGAGCACTCGGCGGAAGTTTGAGTTACTACATTAAAGAGACTTGGGCGATTGAAGCCGTCGGATGGAAATCTTTCGTTTCTAATTCTTCGGCTAACGATTCGCTGCAACAAGTACTTGGTGCGAACGTTCTGTTAAACCGCCCTCAATGGTTTGCTGGCCTGGGCGTTTGGTATATCCCCATCTATGGAAAACTCAGTCTGTTCGAAAACGCCATTCTGCATTTCGACTTAGGATTGACCGCGGGCGTCGGATTTACCGGAACTGATTCTGGTACTGATTTCACTCCCTATCTCGGTATCGGCCAACGACTTTACTTAACCAAATCGTTGTCACTCAAATTCGAATACAAGATCATGCGCTACAACGAACAGGTCCCCAAGAATGTAAACCCAGGCTCGGGAATTTCCGGAACTGCGGACCGAACCAATCTTTCGGAAGCCATCCTTCTGGGCGTGGGTTTCCTCTTTTAGGCCCTCATTAGGCCTCGATTCGCCCTCAATTCGTATGATTAGACCTCTGCCCGAGCCCCTCAAAAGGCAAGCTCGGGCAGAGTAAATTATGTCGTTTTAGGTTATAATAAACCCATCCTAAAAAACCCCTAACCTTGCGCATCCACGAAGAAATTTCTCCGGCTAAATTCCTTCATATTTACCGCGTAAAGTAGAAGCTTCTCCTAAAGCCGTACGTTTGAGGTGCCAATGAATCTTAAGATACAAGTTTCCCTATTTCTGCCTGCCTTTTTAGTGTGTGGAGTCGCGTTTTCTGAAATGACGTCGCCGCCGCCGACGACGACAACTACAACGATTTCTACTTCGCCTTCACCGACGCCGACTCCGGCACCTGATTGCGATAACCCAAATACCGTATCAACGACCACCGATGTCTGTAGCGCATCTTACTCGAAGACGGGAGCGGCTCCCGCTACCACGAGTCCTAACTCCAGTATTAATGGAATAGTTACCGCCGTGTTTTGCAACGTCTGGTGTCAACGGGGCACTGTCACCCGTCCTAGTTCTTCCAGTTGTACTGGCGGAGCGATTGGATCATGGGGCACCTGTACTCCGTATCCACCTGAGCTCACCTCTGCGCGCTTGCGGGTCAGCTGCAATGATTGCGACGTACGAAATCCAGCGGGCCTCGCGCGAGCACAGCAGTTGTGCGATGCGATTGCAAATCCTTGCGGAGGCGTGGTGGTACCGCCCTCTAACGCGACGCTCGTTTGTAAGAAGTGTCTATAACGAACTAGAGCTTGCTCAATTTTAAATACAACGCCCGTCTACTGACTCAGTAGGCGGGCGTTTTTTTTCCACTGTCATTGTAAGGAGCGAAGCATGGGTTGCTTCGCCTTCGGCTCGCAATGACAGAGGACAAAATTTACTTAGCTGATTTTTTCTTTAAGAAGGTCGCCGCAACTTTACCGATCTTGTCATCGGAAGCCTTAAGCGCTTCTACACACTTAGCGAACCCTTCCGCATTACTGTCGTGAAGCTGCTCATTTTGAAAGCGAAGTGCTTTATCTCGGTCTTTCACCGCCATCGAGTTTAGCGAAGCGAGATAGGATTTGGTTTGATCGGAACAATAGCGATTTAGGACCATTTGTAGATACGACGGGGCATCGGCATCAAATTTTATTTTCGATGCCAGATCCAACATCATTTCACCCACAGCATCTGCTGTTTCAGAGCGACTAGAGAGATCACCTAACCCTTTAACAATAATATCGTGGCAATCCCCAGTCGGAAGGCTTGCCTGCACTTTGATGTCCAAGCAAAGCTTGGAGAAGTCGGATTTAGATTTCGGGAAAAGCCGGAAAAAAATTTTTACTGAATCGGGCGAAGCCAAATCGGTCGCCGCTTTGGCAAGTTCCGTAGAACGCTCTTGCAAACTCTTTGGAGCTTTCTTTTCCCAGCTTTGCGCAGGCTGTGGAGTGAGTGGCGGCAATTCTGGCTCCGTCCCCTTTGAAGGAAGTAAAAGATCAGCGTGCGCCATCAGAAACGGCAACGCCAATAGAAGTATCGAGAAAAATATCAAAGCTCGTTTGGTAGTCACGCCGTCATCCCACCCATACTCATACTCGCATCCATTTGACGGAAAAGCGGATCACTTATCTCCACAACAATTTCAAGCGGTGCTTTCGCTTTCGAAAGTTCAGCTTTTAGTTTCGCCACCGTCACTCGAGAATTTCCCACAAAATCTCCAGCGCAAGTATTTCCCAATAAGATGCAGCCATCAATATCAGAAGGTTTATTCCCCACGTGAATCTGGATATTTTTTCGACGCCCGGTGTTTTGTAGTTCCAACCGCCACCCTTTTTTCCCATCGGTTCGTACCGAGGCCGTATGCCGTCCTGGGGGAATGCAACTTAGGTTCGTCATGTTTCCAGCCCAAGGAAGTTCCAGGGTGTAGCAAAAGCGCGGGACATTGGTGCCATCCTTAAACGGATAAAAGATACCGAGCGTGCCCGTCGTGGATTTAATGTTGTGTCTTAATCTGTCTATCTTCAAAACTACCTTCGCCATCGGTCCTCCCGAGAATTTCAGTAAATGTTAAGAGCAAGGGATATGCCAGTGAAATCGTGGGTCATTGAGCCTGGATTTTGAAGGCCGTGGCCTTAATTTCGGCCAGTTGTCTCGAGTTTGAGAAGGAGCCACAGCCGTGTCTCAAAAGAGAGCAACCATTTGCCCGTTTACCATTGCAACGCGTCATTTCCTGTTCTAGTAAGGAAGAATTACAAAATGAGGGTTGCGCACATGTTTACGTTCAGAAGTTTTTTGTTCCTTCTCGCGTGTCTATTTTTGATGGGACTGAGCTCCCCTCTGTTAGCAGAGCCGCCCGAGGGGCCAGAGCAAGTTCCCCCTAATCCCACCCCTTTTAACGTTCACCCCGGTCATCAACCTCTTGGTGGAACGGTCGGCGAAAATGACCTCCGAATCGCTGAGATGAGGCGACAGGTCCAGAGCATTCCGGGCGCAGGAGCTCGAAAAGCCCACACCGAAGACTTAGGAATTTTTTTTGGGTGGGTAGAAACGCTTCCCGGCATACCTGAGGACTATCAGCACGGCTTCTTAGCGGAGAAACCTGGCAAAAAGAGACTGGCACTCGTTCGATTTTCCAATGCGGCTCCTTTTAAACATACAGGTTTTCTGACGCGCGATCCTTTCTTCCCAGATCCTATCGGCGCAGCTATTTTGGTTTTCGATATCGACATCGAAGATACCGCCCGCGATCCAATAGCCCACATACAAGCCTTGTCTATCAATATGACCAACTAAACGGCGCTTTTTGGATCCGGCATTGAAGATTTTTCATACTTCCTTGAAAAACTGGGGCGCTTACATCCTGATAACAGTTTACTGCAAAGAGCTTG
>JBBQIT010000426.1:0-4187 GCA_038325205.1 Bdellovibrionota bacterium | reverse complement strand
TCTCCCCAGGAGAATGGGGGAGATAATCGGGGGACGGAGGCAGCTTTTTGACAGGCGAGAAGTTTCCGAGATAGATAGAGTTATGCCTGAAACTTCAAGTACCTCGCGATTTCCTGAGAATCTGCCCTCCCGGTGGCGTGGCCATTTGAAGCCCGAGGCATCGAAGGACTACTTTAAGAAACTAAGTTTGTTTCTTCGCAGCGAGTATCAATCTCAGGAGAAAATCTTTCCGCCTCGAGATGCCGTTCTTCGAGCGCTTCAATCGTTAGATTACGACGACGTTCGCGTCGTTATCCTCGGGCAAGACCCTTATCACGGGGAAGGGCAGGCGGTGGGTTGGTGCTTTGCCGTTCCCAATTCGCTGAAACGAAAACCTCCCAGTCTGATGAATATCTTTAAAGAGATCGAAAAGGATGTGGGGAAAAAGGTCGACTTTACTCAGTCGGAACTGAGTCACTGGGTTTCTCAAGGCGTCTTACTTCTCAACACTGTCTTAACGGTAAGAATGGGGCAGCCTTACTCTCACAAGGAGCGGGGCTGGGAATGTTTCACAGACCGAGTGATTGGCCTCCTGAACGATCGTTCCGAACCAATCATTTTTATCCTTTGGGGGGCTCACGCTCGGGCGAAGAAGAAATTAATCACAAACACAATCCATAAGATTCTGGAGTCGGCACATCCCTCGCCCTTATCCGCTCACAACGGATTCTTTGGAAGTCGTCCTTTTTCAAAGACCAATGAACTGTTAACAAAGCTCGGGCATGCTCCGATCGACTGGCAAATGACCTCGTAAAGCGGGCCGGTTGCTATTTTCTTGAATTAGGCAATGATGCCGACGTGCGTATACTTTTTTTCCTTTCTCCATTCCTTTTGCTTTTTGGATGTACCGATACGTCCATCCGAAGCACCAAAGAGCCACTGACCGCCATCGCCAAGCTTGATGTAAATAGGTACTTAGGCAGATGGTATGAGATCGCTAGCCACCCCAATCGCTTTCAAAAGGGGTGTGTTGCCACGAGCGCGACTTACTCATTGCATGCGAATGGAGAGATTTCCGTTCTTAATGAGTGCCTTGATAAATCCTTATCGGGACCGCCTCGCTCAGCTCGAGGAAAAGCGTGGGCGGTGGATGAAACGAAGGCAAAACTTAAAGTCAGTTTCTTCTGGCCGTTTCGCGGAAATTATTGGGTGATAGAAATTGGAAGTGAGTACGAGTACTCGGTAATTGGTGAACCGGACGGAAAGTATATTTGGATCTTGAGCCGAACTCGAAAAATGGATGACAGGGTCTATCAAGGAATTTTAGAACGACTCAAAGCAAAAGGGTACTCCGTCGATGCTATCACTAGGACACTACAGCCAGACAATTGACTTTAATATCAACAAGATATGCCAAGTCCCCAAGCTCCTTCCGTGTTTTGGCGACGGATTCTCAAAGGATTTGTGTGGACGGTAGGCCTGCTTTAAAGCGATGAATATCCACGAATGACAATTTCTAGAGACCTTCTACATCTCCTAGCGTTTCTTCTTCCCTTGATTCACCTCCTCGGGATCGGCTTCGCTTTAGATGCTGTTTGGCGATCGAGAACCCCGCAGGCGGCGACAGCGTGGGCGATTGCCCTATTCTCTTTTCCCTACGCGACTATTCCCATGTATCTCATTTTTGGTCGAAACCGTTTCCAAGGCTATGTGCGGGCGAGACGTTCTCACGACGCGACTCTTAAATCGATTGCCGATGACATCTCGACTCGAGCCGACGCTTCCCAAGAGATGTCGACCACAGGCACCGAATTACCCGCTTTTCGAGTTTTGCAAAATTTGGCGCGAATGCCGTTCACGAAGGGGAACTCTGCCGAGCTTCTCATCGACGGAGAAGCTACGTTTGCTTCGATTTTTAAGGGGATAGAGTCGGCGAAGAAATATGTACTCGTTCAATTCTACATCGCTCGAAATGACGAGTTAGGAACTCGGTTGGCGGATTTGCTGAAGAAAAAAGTTGCCGAAGGCGTCACCTGTTTCTATTTGTTCGATGAAGTCGGCTCCCACACGACGCCAAAAAAATACTGGCGTGACTTGCAAAGTCACGGGGTTAAAACCTCTTCCTTTAATAGTCGTCGCGGAGGTTGGAGAAATCGGTTTCAAATTAACTTTCGAAACCATCGCAAGATTGTAGTCGTTGACGGTGTGAGCGCTTTCGTCGGTGGACACAACGTCGGGGATGACTACTTGGGCAAAGGCCCTTTGGGCCCTTGGAGAGATACTCACGTCAAGGTGACTGGCCCTTCGGTGGCTGCGATTCAATTGTCATTTGTAGAAGACTGGCATTGGGCGCAAGGAGAGGTCCTTTCCTTACAGTGGACTCCAGTCGTTCATCCGAAAGGAGACCTTGCGGCTTTAGCTTTGCCTACTGGGCCTGCTGACGATAGGGACAACTGTAGCTTGATGTTTTCTCAATTGATAAGTTCCGCCAAAACTCGACTTTGGATCGCAAGCCCGTATTTTGTACCCGATCCAGAAATTCTTTCCCAACTGAAGCTCGCGGCCCTTCGAGGGGTGGACGTGCGCGTGCTAATCCCTGAAAAAGCCGATCATCTTTTGACGCATTTAGCGAGTTTCGCTTTTATTGGGATGGTCGAACGGTCGGGAGTTAAGTTCTTTCGTTACCGGCCGGCGTTTACCCATCAGAAAGTAGTTCTCGTCGATAACCAGGGAGGGGCGATAGGAACGGCAAACCTAGATAACCGCTCCATCAATCTGAATTTTGAAATCTCTCTACTATTCGCGGGGCAGTCTCTCACCCAAGACGTGGAAAATATGCTTGCCGACGATTTTTCCAAGTCGATCGCGGTACCGCTAGAGGAACTAGCTAACTTCAAATTCTCTTTTCGATTGGCGGTTAGGATCGCGCGACTATTCTCACCTATTCTATAGGTAGCAATAGCCGCTATTCGCAGACGAAAATGGTCTCTTCGATTTCTTTTTCGTGAGCACGGGAAAAAATCATTCCGTGGCGCGAGATTTTAAAGCCGCACTTTTCCAAAACCTTCGCCGACGCTACGTTATGTTTTGCAGCGTGCGCATATAAGGGGCGAGATTTGATCTGGTCTAAGAACGTAGAAAGCGCCTTGGTGGCGATTCCTTTTCCCCAATAAGCTTTCCCGATCCAGTAGCTGACCATCCGTTTGCCAGCTTGTTCCCAACACAGGATGTTTCCTGCGACTTCACCATCAATGAGAATGGTTCTTACCTCGACCCCTTTATGATTAAGAATTCGAGTTTTCCAGTGAGCGTCGAAAGCAGCTCTGTGTCGAGCCGGTAAAGCCGCCATCAAATTGGCTTCGGGCTCCTCCTGCTGCTGAAAAAAGATGGGGAGGTCGGATTCGCTGACATTTCTTAGGTTCAGATCCATGTAAAACCGATCCTACCCTGAATCCGTCGAAATACTTCAGAAAAATGCTTTTCCGTTGTTGATACCCTAAGAAAACGCGATACTGGCAGCCGTGAATTTAGACGATCAGGAACCAAAACTACTCAAAATGGGCTGGGGCGAGTTCTTTCGCCTTCAACTTACCCCCGGGGAGAGGGAAAACGCAGTTATTGCCCGGATCGTCGAGCCTTTGCGGGGGCTTTCTAGGGCGGCCTGTGCCCTTGGGGAGTTATGGGCAGAAGGGGCAGAAAATGCCGGGGTGGGAGATTGGGTCGTAGGATCCGTTAGGGGGGCTTTAGAAAAAGAGAAAAGGCTTTCGGTTTCACGGGTTTTGGATCGAAAGACCAAACTCTCAAGAACTGCCCCTAGCCAAAAGAATTACGAGCAGATCCTTTGCGCCAATGCTGATTTTGTATTCATCGTCGTAGCGATGACTCAGTCGCTGCACATTCCTGGAATAGAACGGGCTGTGAGCGCGGCTAAGGACGGGGGACTCTCCCCGGTATTGATCTTAACGAAATCCGACGCTTGCGAATCCCCCTCCGCGGTTACCTCCCCGATTGCAAAAGCGATAGCGGGTTTGCCCATTCACACGGTGAGTGTGGCAAAGCAAGAGGGACTGGAAGCTTTGCAAAGCTACTTCGGAACCTCAAATACCGTCGTTTTGTTGGGGGCTTCGGGGGCTGGGAAGTCGACATTAACGAATCACTTTATCGAATCAGAAGCCCAGCTGGTAAGCGAAACGCGTGAAAAAGACGAG
>JBBQIT010000425.1:0-4216 GCA_038325205.1 Bdellovibrionota bacterium | reverse complement strand
CTCACTCAATGACGTGGATTCAGCGTCGTCTGTGGGAGCTACTTCCGTGTTGGAAGATACGCCGTAGAAAGAGATTCTGCCCTTTTTGACCTCGTCTTCGAGTTTTACGAAGGCCTTTTCAATTCGGTCGTAAAATTCTTTGCGCACTTGGGTCAAATTAGCTTCGCCGCGCTGGGAAGCATCCGACAAAAAATATTCGGGGTTATGAAGCAAATAGACATCTAAGCGATCGCACTGCAAGCGTTGCAGGCTTAAATCCAGTTGTTCTGAGATAAAATCGGGATGGAGGCAATGCCAGCAACCATCCATGTACTTCACCATGTCGGCATAGGGCGTTCCGTCGGCTTCCTTTTTTTCCGCAATCTCTAAATTATTCCCCTGCACATAGCCGACTTTGGAGACAATGATGACTTCGTCACGGCTTAGTTTCTTTGCCGCAATGAGGGACTGAAGCGTTTTTCCAATACAGCTCTCGCTACTACCGTCTGCATAATTCGTGGAAGTATCGATAAGGTTACAGCCTTCACGAAGCGCTTTGGAAAGTGCCGCGCCATGAGCTGGTGTCTCTTCATCTACGCGATAGCTTCCGAAGCCTAGCAGAGAAGTGGTAAGCCCAGTGTCTGCTAACAAACGAAAAGCGGTTTTTGGAATCGAAGTAGCGCACATGCGGTCTGCGTAACGTCTGGTTCCTGCGGGGGTGGCGCATCCAGCGATCTTTTGGTCATGAGTCTGCAATGTCATCGAGGTAATACCGCACAAGAAAGGACTAAAGGCAAATAGGAGAGATCGCTTTTGTATAACGCGATAGGAAATGATGGGCGTCAGGCTGAATGACCGCGGCTAAAATTTCAGCGCTATCTACAATGCGAGGACCGGGTCGATTGAAAAAAGCATTTCCATCCAAAACAAAAGCTTTTCCATTTTTTACCGCGCGCATTTGCTTTAGATAGGCAGCACCCGAAGAGCTTGGAAGTTCTTCCAATGTTTTGGTTACGGGATAGCCGCAAGGGAAAAGACAAAAGACATCGGGATCCGCTTTTAGGACCGTTTCCCAATCGACTTCTCGGAAGCGAGTGGGATCGCTCACGATCAAAGGCTCACCACCCGCCAAGCGAACTAGCTCAGGAATCCATCCTCCGCCTATCATGGGAGGCTCCAGCCACTCCATGCAAAGGACTCTGGGCGTGGGAGTGGTTCGGAAGTCGGAAAGGGCGGAAAGTCTGGCGCGCAACGATCCTATGAGAGTAGTCGCGGGGGAGGGCGACCCTAGCATGCCCCCTACGTGGAGAATGTCGCCAAAGATCTCTTCCAAACGGTGAGGGGAAAGCGAGACGATTCGAGTCGACTTTTGGGTCATTTCTCGAAGCCCAGCCTCAACGTCGTTCAAAGAGACAGCGCATACTTTGCATTGATCTTGAGTAAGAATCACATCTGGCTCAAGCTTTTTCAGGCCTTCAAAATCCACGTCATACAGGCTTAACCCTTCACGAATTCTGGTTCGCACGTCTTTATCGATGAGGCTTCCACGTTGATGAAAGTCGACTTTGGAGCTGGTCAAAATGGGCAGTTTTTTCGCCGATTCGGGGTAGTCGCATTCATGAGATCTCCCCACCAGTTGGTCTCCCAAACCGATAGCAAAGACCATTTCGGTGGCACAAGGCAATAAGGACACGATCCGCATGGCGGGCATGCTACCACCAGGCTTCCCGCCTTCGCTAGGAGCTTCGGCGAGGCAAGCGCCTAGGCAAGCCTGGATGGATAGGGTATTAGTATTGGCCTTATGTTTACAGGTGAAACGATTCAAAAGGTGGTCTTAGGTGCTTTTCCGGGAGCTCGTGTGGAAGTACGCGATCTTACGGGCGGAGGGGACCATTGGGAGCTGTTGGTAGTAACCGCGGATTTCGAAGGAAAAGGTCTGGTGGATCGCCACCGTATGATCTATTCCATTCTCGGTGATAGAGTAGGTAAAGAGATTCACGCGTTAGCGCTTAAGACGTTAACGCCTTCGGAAGCTGGAGGAAAATAATATGGAAGATGTTCAAAAGAAAATTGCGGCTGATGTGGCAAGTAACCCGATCCTTTTATACGTAAAAGGGAATAAGCAATTTCCTCAGTGCGGATTTTCGAAAGCGGTGATGGATATTTTCAACACACTTGGCGCTCAGTATGAAACGCGTGATGTGCTTTCGGACCCCGAGATTCGTGATGGTGTAAAAGAGTTTACGAAATGGCCCACGATTCCCCAAATCTTTATCGGTGGTAAGTTCGTCGGGGGATGCGATATCATTCGTGAGATGTACCAAAACGGCCAATTAGCGCCGATGGTCAAATCCGTCGCAAAATAAACTTACGAGGCGCACATGAAATTCCTTCTTCTTTTTCTAACCTTGGCTACGTGTGCGCTCGCGGCGCCGCCCGCGAAGTACCTGTCTTTGAAAAAGGTAAAGGCGGTAACGTTGAGCGCTAAAGGCGCCAATGCGGTCGTAGTTGCTGAAGTGGACAAGGGATTTCATGTTCAGACTAATCCTGCAGGTGCCCCTAATCTGATTCCTACGACGCTTACCGTCGATGCCAAAGAAGGCATAGAAGCCGGTGCTCCCGTCTATCCCGAAGGAAAAAAGCATTTGGTCCCGGGATTAGGAACCGAGATCCCAACCTATGAAGGTAAGTTTGAAGTTAAAGTTCCCCTGAAGCTTGCTCAAGGCGCCAAGGCCGGCAAAGCGACGCTTGAAGGAACTTTTCGCTACCAAGCGTGTAATGAAAAAACCTGTTTCTTTCCCATGACGATTCCCTTCAGTGTTCCTGTGACTTTGTCTCCTTAAGCGCCTATCGCGTATAATTGCCTGTACTAGAGATTAGGGGGCAATCATGCGATGGATCCATTCGTTTTTCCTGCTGTACCTTTTTTCAACGCTCATTAATTCCGTAATTTTTGGAAAGGGCATTGAGCCGATTCAAGAAGTGTTCGAGCCCGTAGGAAACTTCGATCCCGCCATTTACGGCAAAGTCGCTGTAGTCCAATGGAATCAACCCGAGTCAACTCCGATTGGGGTGACGATCGAACAAGCCGAAATTTTTATGCAGAGAAATCGAGAAATATTAGCTTCCTATATTACCGAAGCGGCAAGTAAGGGCAGTCGATTAGTTTTAACTCCAGAGTTTGGCGTCGTCGGTTACCCCGATATTCCGGAGCTTCCGTCGGAAGAAGATAATTTTCAAAATCGAGAGCAAATAGCGCCTTATGTAGAACCCGTCGGAGGTGCGACGACCCAGTATTTTTCTGCTTTGGCAAAAAAGCTCGGGGTTACTCTGCACGTGGGCTTCGCTGAAGTGGAGCCCATGACTCAAGAATATTTCAATACGGTCATTGTGATGGGACCTAAGGGGGAACTCATCGCTCGCTATCGAAAAATCCATCTTTTTGAGTTGGAAGATAAGTTTCTAACTCCCGGAACGGAGCCGGTTACCTACCAGGGAGATTTTGGGAAGGTAGGCATTTCGATCTGCTCAGATATCTATTCGAGTGACCCTATGGAGGAGTACCGGGATCTGAAGGTGAACGTAATTGCGCTTAGTACTTCTTGGGCGGAATTTAATTCTGGGATGGCCGCTTTTGAATATGCCGCTACTTGGGTGAATGCTTTTGTCCTAGCAGCGAACCAAACTTATTTTCCTGATTCAGGCGTGATCAATCCGGATGGAACTACTCAGTCACATATTCGGCAGAGTGTAGGCGTCGCTTACGGGTATCTTCCCTATAGATAGATCGATTACCATTCTAAGCCGAGCATTCCCAGTATTTGCGTCTGGGATTCGGTGGAGGCGGTTCCAGAGGCCGTAAATCCTATCGAACGTTGGATGAATTGGGCGCCCAGATCAAAATGTTTGCTCAGACGGAATATCGCTCCGGCCCGAATTCTGGCAAGCGAGGCGGCATCATATTTCACCACCGTAGGATCCGTCGCAGCAAGAGCTGAGGTATTCGAGCCAGACCCGCTGACCGTTCTGGAATAATCGATATCTATCACTAACCAGGAACAAGGAATCATTTGAAATCCTGCCACAGCATAAATGCCTGAGATTGAATTTTCACTGGTAGTAACGTTCGTTGCGAGATCGGTTTGTACGATGGTCTCCGTAAAAGTCGTGTATCCGATACCTAACTTAGGAACCCATCGAACCGAGCCTGTGAAAAAAGGAAGCTGACCTTTCACGG
>JBBQIT010000424.1:0-4224 GCA_038325205.1 Bdellovibrionota bacterium | reverse complement strand
GAACGGGGCTTGTTCCGACCCCCTTTTTTTGGTTGAACCGAAGAGCATGGCTGGGATAGATATTCCGGCCTAGGCGGTAGAAAAGCGGGGTTCTGGCGAGTGCAGTGGCAGCCCAAAGTTGTAGCGATTTTCCTAATAATTTGGGTGGTTCCCCTATCGGTTTGTTCTTGGGCAGTCGAGACCTGCGGCAGTCGGATTGCGACGGCGGGCTATCACTTCGAAAACGGAATACTAGTGCCCAATCAAGGCCCTCCGGAAAACGACTTGGTGGGAGAACCTCTCCATGTCGAGACCAGCGAATTCACGATTAACATTCAAAAAGAGGGTGAGTGGTATCAAGTCCTACACCTCGAAATCTTTTACTACCGACGGACTGCGACCATGGTTTCGTCGATTCAGCTCAGACCAGGAACTCCCCCCGAAGTTTTTCTCGATATGGATAAGGGGTACGGACTCAATTCTCCACCAAACAACGCGTTCACCGAAAGATTTGCCAGAAGTTACAGCCATCAAGTCGCCGCCTATGGAGCGTGGAAATACAAAAAGCTTCGCGACCAGTGGGTCACGGCCTCGGCAGAGCGAATTTCAGGGACTTTGAATCAAGAATTTGCCGACGCGATGATCAATATTGCCGACAAGCATGCATGGCAGTCCCGCTATGTCATCGAGTACGAGCTCACGCCTTCCCTGGAGCTCGGTCAGGTCGTAGCTACCGGTCGAGACATCTTAAATCCGTATCGTTGGATTCGATTCAATGGTGAACCCAGTACCGCACGTATCGATAATCGCGGCAAAGCGATCAGCCGATTGATGGGTCTATACGATGACCCGAACATTGGCGACAATCCCACATGGGCCGGCTACCACCGCTGGGGCCACCTGAATCCACCGAACTCAATGAATAGGCCCCCGTGGGATATGGGACTCTGGTCAACACCGGTAGAAAGTTTTTTTGGCATTTCGCTATTTCGCGGAATGAATTGGAAACACGCGGTATGGAAAGGAACTGTCCCCGCTCTGTGGGGCGGAACCGAAGAAGTGGAGTATCCATACGAAGTGGGTCTAAGTCTGCACCATGACTTCGGAATGATTTCAGCCCGCAAAGGTTGGGAGAGAATCGGACTCGCCCATGTAGGATTGCAGCTCGCTAGGCTCGCCGTTCAGCCCGAATTTACTCACCAGTCGGCCTTTATCGCGATTACGACGAAGACGAAACGCCTTCACCACAAAATCATCTGCACTGAGCCGGTAGAGTATATCGATAGACCGCTATCGGAGATGTATGCTTCGGGAATTTACGACCTGGAGGGAACTCCGCTCAGTGATCTTTTTTCCACCGCCCCCATTCCCAAGATGGGAATCGATTGGACTATCGAAGAGGTTCATATTCCCACGATTCTTCAACGGGCGTATTCAATCCGAAACGAGAAGCCGTTTTATACGGTTGAGCAAGAAAAGGCTTTGCGTTCTTTCTTGCGGCATCTGTCGGCGAGAGATTTGGTCATGGGGGGAGTTCCCCCAGAGCGCGTGATGGAAGCTTTAAACAAATTTGTCCCCGAGTAACTGGTAGATTCTTCTTTTGGTCAATTCGGCCATCTGCTGCGTCGTCATTCCAGAATCCGAACAAAAATATTCTAATATGTTAGCGATGACAATGTTGTGCACTTCCCGTGCGAGTTCAGGAATCGAATTTTTCGAGTTTTCGTCCTTCCAACCAGACATAATGATCTGTTGCATGCGTTCCTTACCTCCCTTTCGAAATTGATTGCTCAGATCCATGAACGCCTTATTCTTGATGCTGTATTCCCACATAATGAAGATGGCGTAGAAATGCTCTGGGTGTTCATCACACCATTGAAAAGTAGCTTCGACGTATCCCTCCAGGAGCTCCTTGGGAGTCTTGAGAGACTTCATGCGTTCGACTAGAAACTGATGGCCGATGGCGATCGTAAGCTCGACCACTTCTCTAAAAAGCAAAGCCTTGTCGGGGAAGTAATAAGCGATATGCGAACGAAGCATCCCCATAGATTTGGCAATCGATTCAATACTGATCGCCGAAGACCCATCCTTTTTTAGCAACCTCAGCGTCGCTTCTACAATTTCAAAACGGCGAAGATCTCCCTTACGCGGCTTGGTACGAAATAGCTTGAAATACAGAGGGTTTGTCGGCTTCTTCACTGCCATTATTTATCTCATCGGCCTAAGCTCTTAAAGACATAAACTTTTTACCTTTTAAACAACAATTTTTGCTTAAAAAACAAAAATGTATTGACGACAGTTACGGCGCCAAATTAACGCTAGTAGTTGAAATGGCGCGTTGCCATTTCCAAATTGGAGGCAAAATGAAACAGAAAGTAAAAACAGGAATTCTAGGACTTGTTGTGGCGGCCTTTGTCGGTACCTCTTCGCTGGGAATCGCGATGACGATTGACGAAACCAAAGCGGCACTGGAAAAGCTCACGTATATCAATCCAATATCCGCTACGAACGCAATCACGGTTAAGCCAGGAAACGAACAGGCGTTCGAGGCGCTGATTCCCGAACTCCGAAAACAGTTAACCTCGGAAAAGGGCGTCCTGGTATTCGCGGTCGGTCGTTCGCTCGAGAATCCATCGCTGTACAGCTTCTACGGTGAGTGGGGTAGTCCGGCGGCATTCCTCTATCACATCAACCGAGACGATCAGGCATTCAAGGATCTCCGAAACGAGATTGGAAACTTGACTGTAAAACAGAGCATCTCGCTTTTCGAGAAATACAAATAACTTAGAGATTTGACGGCCGGTGGGACGGAAAACCTGCCCTACCGGCACAAAACTTAATCACAAGGAGAGGGGAAATTTTATGACTGAATCAGAAAAGAAAAACCTACAAGCCAAAATAGATGGCGCAGAATCTGAGGCCCGTGCGCAAATGGTGAAAGTGAATGACCTTCGTAAGCAAATGCCTGCGGAAGAGGTAGAAGATTATGCGTTGGTTTGTTCCGAAACGGGTAAAACCGAATCTCTTTCGAAAGCTTTCGGCGACAAGGACGAACTCATCGTCATTCACAACATGGGCGCGAAATGTCCAGGGTGCACGGCGTGGGCCGATGGTTTCAACGGAATTTACCAGCATGTTCGAGATCGCGCGGGCTTCTTGGTAACTTCGCCCGACGATGCGAAGGATCAATTAAAGTTTAAACGCTCGCGTGGGTGGACATTCCCAATGGCCTCTACCAAAGGTAACGCGTTCACCAAAGAGATGGGGTTTACCGGCGAAGACGTGGGATATGGACCGTACCGGCCCGGGATCTCAGTTTTCAAAAAGACGAAGGCCGGCAAAATTGTTCGGAGCGCTCGAGCCTCCATCTGTCCAAACGACGAGTATAGCCCTATCTATAGCTTGCTCAATCTCACTGAGAAGGGTTCGGAAGGATGGTTTCCCAAATTTCATTACGAATCGTCTCCCTCTCCTATCGACGCGGCACTGGGCCAATACTATGAAGGCTGGAACCAAGGAAATTTTGATCAGATGGAGAAGGTCCTGGCTGCCAATTTGCATTTCCGAGGCCCCATGGAACAGCACGATTCTTCGAAATCCTTTATTGCGAGCTGCCAGGAGATGGCCAAGCAAGGGGCATTCGATAAGTTCAAGCTCACCCAGGGAAGAAAGTTCGTACAGGGTGATGAGGCTGTCCTCCTTTATGAATTGAAAACGGAGTCGGGCGAGCCAATCCCTATGGCCGAATATTTTCGGCTGAACGAAGGTAAGATCTCAGAGATCAACCTTTATTTCGATTCGAAAAGATTTTCTGCACCGAGTGCCAATTGAAGCAGCGACGGAGACAGGCATTTTGGTTATCTGGAGCGGCGAGCTGCGGGCTCGTGTGGCTCCTGATTCCAAAATGCCCGCTCTGTTTTTTTGGTTGGGGGGCTCTCGCCTCAAGCCTAGGAGCGTGGCTTTGGCTGGCCCCCATCATTGGCGTCTCACTCTCGTTAGTCGGAATAGCCCTGCTTGCCGTTAGTTTCTTTCGAGCGAATCGAAAGCGATCGGCTAGTTGCGACCGGGAGTCGACGCCACTCAATCTCAACCTAAAACGCTCTCTTTTGAAGGAAGGTCTCTATGACTAAAATAAAATCAATCGTGTTTGGATTTTCTTTGTGGGGTTTGTCGGCGTTCGGCGCAACGGTTCAGCAGACCGCGCAGTTCCACAACGTCACCCCTAAACGACTCTATGATCTGTAT
>JBBQIT010000423.1:0-4235 GCA_038325205.1 Bdellovibrionota bacterium | reverse complement strand
GACCTTTGCGGTAGCGCCGGAGGGACCTCAAACGCTACCTCCGCCTCTATTTGCCGAAGGGAAAAGAGTATCACACAAATTAGTTCTCTTTAGGTTGGCTGAGATAGCCAGGAAGTTTTTTTGCTTCTTTCGAATGCGCTAGCTTTCGCGCCTTATCGATCGCGCTTCCAAAACCAGCCCTTCCGTGCCGATGAAGCAGCTTCTTCGAGCGAAAGAAATTTGCCCAGTGAAATTCAGCAAACGGGAGGTCGCTATTTTCATACCCGCCTTCCTGTCGAACAAACCACGCGAGGCTGCGGTAGGGATCGTCGGCCAGGCCTCGAATGTCTTGCGGAAGATAAAGAGAGTTTCGGGGCCCTTCACCAAACTGGCAATAGGGATAGTAAAAGTTTTTCCTGTACATGTATTTCCAGAATTGAGTCAGCGTCATCTTTTTTTTGGAGAGATCTTCAACCACTTCGATTTTTACTTCTTCGACGCCTAAGTGCCAGCAGACAAAAAGAAAATGGTGGTGATCGACAAGATAAAGATCTTTTTCTGGGGAAACGACGACTGGAATAGGAGTCTCTTTCACCAGCTTTTTAAGTTTTTTCTTGCTCAATTTTTCAAAGGCCTCAATTTTCTCGTGGATCTCTAAAATCCCTACAGCGAACTGGGTGGGCTTAAGTTTTAATAACTTCTGGCTCTTTTTCATACTCTCTCCTCTAGCACACGGAATTAACTCAGTTTGCGGAAAACCACACCATCACAGCACGCCGACCATGCAAAAAGTTTCCAAATTCAGTCACTTCCTCGATCTTAGAGAAAGATGAAGACAAAGTAAGTAATCAGAACTATAAGATATTTCGCTCAATGGGCCCATAGCTCAATCGGATAGAGCACCAGATTTCTAATCTGGGGGTTGCCGGTTCAATCCCGGCTGGGCCCAGAATATTTTCAGGTACTTACAAAAACCCAGAAAAAATTTTGTCAACTCGCGTGGTGAAAATTTGGAAATCTCGGAACGAGATCGTCAATGATTTCGCGGACCGATTTTTTGATTTCGAAGTTGCAGAAGACTATTAATCTGGTGCCCTTCCTTTCAGGGATGTGAATTAAAAACACATCGCCGCACTCTTTGGGAGTTCCGCAAACTCTCTTGGATTTCACAATCTTAACACGTATTTTTCCAAAAAAAGTGCCGTTGCACTAACACGTCTTCCAATGCAGAATTAGAAAACTTGAGACGCTGAGGTGATGATGATTGCCAGGATCTTTCTGTTAGGTTTTCTCCTTGTGACGTGGTGCCCGGTTAGAGCCGACTCGAAAGAGCTTCAGTCTCCTGGCGATTGCCAGGACGATTCCAAGTCGATCCCGATGCTCGTGTGGCCGTCGGCCTCCGATGGGCGGGCCTATTTTTATGAACGCAATGGGAAAGAGTTCGAAAAAGGACAGGCCTTCACCATTAGAGGTGACGTCGTCCTCGCCCTTCATCCCATCAAGCGCCGTAAATCGATCCCCCCGCGGACGGAGCCTCAAATCTGCGCTTGGTACTCTGGTGCAGCAGGCAAAAAAATTAGTGGGTGGATGCGGATGAAGGATCTGCGTCATTTCCCAGAGATGGACGGTAGTATTACGGTAGACGCGTTGAAGGATTCAATTGAATCGTTAAAGCGACTGGTGCCTCAAATCCCTGGCAAACCAGAATGGCCTTACCAGGCAGGTAGTTCGAGCGGTGAGGTGATGATCACCAATGCAAACCCACAAAAAAACCAAGTCATTTGCTATCGGACCCAAGCCGGCGATGACTGTTCCACTCTCGATCCAGGGGGACGATTCGCGACTGGCTCCTTCAATGATTGCAATTACACAATATTTCTCTTGAACAATGGAATTTTTATCCAATCGGATAACTGGGGGTGCTATGGAAATCATGGCCAGAGCGAACCGGACGGATTCTATCCGACGGAATCGGTTCCTCGCCCAAAGCCAAGCTTTGATTGCCAAAAAGCCCGCACGCCAGAGGAAAAGCTCATTTGTGACGACGCCCCTCTCGCCACAGCCGATGCAAACATCGCGACCATCTATCGACGGCTAGAGAGCCTCAAGGTTCCTGCGCTACAGGATCTTCGAGCCAGCCAAATGGCGTGGCTCAAGCGACGGTTTGATTGTCCTAAGCCAACTAACACAACTCCCTCGCGCCCCGATGCCCTACAATCTCATTTAAGGTGCCTCCGGCAAAGTCTCGTTGGACGGGAGAGTTTGTTGTACGAGGTGGAGCACACCTTAAAGACCCTCCCACAGAATGGGCGACGAACTTGGAAAAAAGGAGAACTCTTCGATTTCGAGGAACTCAAGAAAGTTTCCTTTGTAGCAACAAAAGACCAAGAAAGTCGGAACGAAACGGACGGAGGCGACCGTCCTTTGTTTGTTGATAACCCGAAGTTCTCGCAAACCTTAAGGCGATATATCGTACCGTGGGTTGATACCCAATTCGCTACCCAGGAGATGAAAAAAAATAGCCTGGTTTATCGTTCCGATCCAAACAATCATCATCCCAATGTCATCGTAATTACTTCCAGCGGAGCCATCTGGGTGGGAGACCATCTCAGCGAACAAGAAGAGAAAAATCCCGCCAAGCGGCCTATTATTGTCATGCGCCCCCAAGGAGTCCCAGTGAAAGACGCTCCGGCAGCCATTCAGGAATGGCTCGCAGAAGTGAAATCCGCCCCTGGGTCGGAGAAGCAGAGCCCTACGGTGGTGGAATTGCGTTTGGAAGATACCTTTCCTCGTCCTGAGGGGGATCATTGGATAGCGGACGAGTGCCTCGAAGGAGAAAGAGCGCACTTAGAGGAAGTGAAGATCAGATTTGAGAAGGCCGGCCTCGATTCGATGGCAGCACTTATAAAGAAGGCGTGCACTCTTAAGTGATACTGGTTTTATAATGGGGTATTTACGTGGAACCAAATTGTGAAATGAAACAACTGCTACTTGCCCCGTTTTTTATGGAGGACTTTACTTTGACAGAGTTTCTATGGTGAACCCGCCGATCTGGTTCGGGAGCGGCGATTCGCTCGATTGCTTCTGGTTTTCGTTACCCAATCGAGAGGCCGTTATTATTTCACCCCGGCCCCTGGGCTTGTGGCTGCGATTTTTCACGATCCGCTCTTGAATTCTGTCTATCACACAATTGCATTGATGGTAGTGTCCTAGCACCTGGAATAGACGATGAGATTAAAATTGGAACGAAAGCACCGTGTTTTCAGTCCCAGGTAAATACCCTACTTAAAAAACCGTGAGAGTGGGACATCACCTCCCAACTAACCTGTCTTCGACAGTTTGGGTTTCTTTTTATGATCCTGAATCGCCTGCCAGAGTTCGTAGTTCGTCTGTAGATTCATCCAGAGTTCCGCCGAAGTTCCTAATGCATCAGAAAGCGCAAGGGCGACGGCGGGTGTTACACCGCGTTTCCCCCGAATGAGTTCATTCACCTTCGCATGCGACCACCCAAGATGGTTCGCGAGAGCAGTCTGTGTGACGCCCATAGGCTTAAGAAACTCTTCCTCCAACATTTCCCCAGGGTGCGTTGGGCTTCTATGTTTTGGCAACATACCTTTTACCTCGTCCTAGTGGTAATCCACAATTTGAACATCTTCCGAATTACTTTCGTTCCAACGGAAGACGATCCTCCACTGATCGTTAATTCGAATGCTGTGAAGACCCTTAAAGTCACCCGAAAGAGCCTCCAATCTATTGCCCGGTGGAATCCGTAGATCATCAAGTTGTGCCGCGGCATTCAATAGATCCAGCTGCCGCCGTGCCTTCTTGTGGAGTTCCTTCGGAAATTTCCGCGCAGCCTTGGAGTTCTTTCCGTCGTAAATATCCTGGGTTGCCCCGTCTTTGATGGATCGAATCACGAAAACCATTATATCGGAAAACGATATATCGATCAACGGTATAGTGATAATTTCACTCCGTGGGACATTTGTGGGACATCACCACCCGTAAACACCCGTTATGGACCGTCAACGACAGTAGCCCGAACGATAGACAACTCTTTGGTTTATTAAAGAAATCCTGAGATATTCAGAACTTCCGATTTTGACTGATTAGTATTTCTAATCTGGGGGTTGCCGGTTCAATCCCGGCTGGGCCCATACTCGTCGCTTTTCTCCTGACTCCGCGTCGCTACTCCTCGTTGTCGCTGCGACGTACAGGAAGTACGCCTCCGCTCCGCCTCGTCGCGCTCCTTGATT
>JBBQIT010000422.1:0-4239 GCA_038325205.1 Bdellovibrionota bacterium | reverse complement strand
ATCGCCGCCCGAGTGTCGCTCCCCTCAGGCTGATACCCAAAGCTTTGCCCGATGGAGGAAACATCTCCCATAGCAATGGATTTTACTAAAAGATCCTGAGACTGATCGACCATTTCTCGAGGAGTTTTGGCCTTCTTGATTTCCGTTTTCTCTGCCACCACGGACTTCGAGGCCGCTTTGGGTTCGGGAGGCGGCTTATGGTTGAGTCCATTAGAGAGCCGCGCTTTGGTTTCCTCCGGCGACTCATTTCCTCTTACTAATCCGAACTCATAAAGGGCATGCTCTCGGTCGCGTGCTTGCTGCGGAAGTTGCGACCACAGCTTGGCAATTTCGGGATCACTGGCATAAGCGCGAAGATGCCCCGGCATACCCACTGAGAAAAAGGCAGCGCGAGTTCGATTTTCGATAGGAACGCTTTTGAAGTACGCTTGGAGATTTTTAAGACGGGCCTTTTCTTCGGCAGTGCCATTGGAGAGACCATCTACCAAACGCTCTAAGCCCTGCGGATCATCGGTCGGCATGACCTGAATCTCTTTAGCATCCGCCTGCAGCCCTTTGGGAGCGCAAGGATTTTCATACTCAATCGAGTTCTCCTTACCTTTAATCCCATAATAATGGAGCGTGGCGGCCTCGGCCTCCCCATCCATAAAAGCACCTCGGCCCGCAATCAAATTATGACTTCGGGACTGAAGGGCATAAAGTGCCCCAACCTTTCTCCAGCCATTTTCATAATAAGGAGTCCACGTCGCTTGAGGCTCTCCGTTGATTACGTACGGATCGAACCGCTTGAAAAAGTTCTGTCCGCCCATGTGGGCGAAAATGTTATCGAGCTCCGCTTTCGAGACTCCATCCTTCAACATTCGCTCTCGCTTCGCGGAATCCGCGCGCTCTGGATAGGTGTCGAGTAGAAGGTCTTCGATCAAACGATCTTGAACAAAGTCGAAAAACCTGCCCGGCGACTGTAACAACTCTTCCGGAACGCCGTTAAGCCGCCAATTGCCTCCGCGACCGTGATAAATAAGATTGATTTTTCCTTCCCCATTTTTGCAGCTCCAACCGCTGGAAGTCTCGGACAGATGCCGAAACTTATCCTTTTCGATAGTTTTCAAAATTGATTTGTGGGCTTCAACCATTTCTTGTGTCTGAAGTATTCGATTGGGATCTGGCTTGGCGGAGACAGCTTGCGCTACCACACTATTTTGAAGTCTAGTCACATCCGCCGCATGCGCTTTCCACAGGCCTCGGATTAACGCGTCGCTGGCTTTCGTTTCCTCAAGCTGGGAACAAGATCCAGGGGTACAGTGTTCTAAAGTATTTTTTCGCGCGGCCAACTCTTTTTCTAGAATCTTTCTTTCGTACCCCAGTTGCGCGACTCGGTCCTGAATGGTTTTACCGTAGGGAGGCTTTTCGACGTCGGAGTACTTTTCGCCTGATTTACTCAGCCAAATAAATCTTTCAATCTCCATTAACTCCGCGGGAGATAACGCTTCGGAGGCCTGGTCTTTGGGGCAAACCGTTTGGCCGCAATATTTTTGCGAAAGCGTCATGCCGTGAATTTTCTCGTAGGCTTCGTCGTAAAAGGAAAAGGTCTTTCCCCGAAGAGACGAGCTCATCGAACTACGTAATTGTTCATCAGCTTTATCTAATATTTTTTGATTCTGCTGACGCTTCCAATTTTTTACCGCCTCAGACGCAAATACAGGTGGTTCTGGAAGAAGCTCAAACTTTTTCATGCGGGAAGGGTCGAACTCCAACCGCTGGCTCCGGTTGGGTATCGTCAGAGATTTAATCAAGTTGGAATGGTCGACACCCTTTCCGCGAACTAAATTCCAAGTATCGGTCACCATGGATTGGATGAGCGGCTTGTCATCGGACGATTCATCCAGGGAAAGCAGCGTTTCGTAAAAGCCATTGAACTCAGCGTCCGAAAGGTGGGCTAGATCTTCTTTTTCATTGTCGCTCAGAGCTTTTCCGTTCTTCGTCAGCACATAACCAATACGACGAATTCTTTCTGTTCGCTGCTCGAGTTTTAGCTTTTGCAGTGCTTCTTTATCCTTCAGATATTCTGGCTGCTCTTGAAGCCTAAGGTGAACCACGTCCCATATATGCCCAGGATCTTCCATTACCCCCCGGAGCAAAACTTCAGCCACAGCGTGAGGCGCACTTCTTTCCGCAAATTCTGTTGGCGAAAGTCGATTCAAATCTTCGCTGGTGGCATAAATTGAGCCCGCTAAATCTTCAGCCTCTCCCGAAACCGTCGTAGTTTTTCCCGATAAATTCTTTCGAAGCAAAAATCGCATTGAGGCGGGAAGGCCGTGTAGCGGTTGATTCTGCTTAGCCATATATTTCGAAATGAAATCGTTTTGCACACGTGACTTCTCGGCGTTGGGTGTTTGCAGACACGACTGAATTCGTTCCGACCGACGGAAACTATTCGTTTCTTCGGCCGACAAATCTCGGGGAAGCTTAAAGGTAAATCCAAAATTATTTGAGGTTGATTCTTCTTTAACTCGATCCGAGGATTCTGCATCGAAGCGAGCCAGCAATATTTCTTTCAAAAGACTCAATTGGGCATAAGAAAGCCCCTCGATATCGAGCGCTTTGTCGTTTTTGGTCCTTACCCACTCCCTCCATTTCGCCAACTGCTCCGTAGCCGTAGGCGCGTTTAGTTTTTCGAACAGAGTGGTATAGGCGACCTCCATTTGATGGGGATCATCGGTTAACTTTTTCCAATCCAAAAGCCCTGGGCCGAATGCTTTGGTTAACGCTTGCTCCGCTTTCGTGCGAAGCGCCGAATCCGAATTTCCGGTGATAGGCGCTTTATCGAGTTGGGAAAGATAAATAGACAGATCTTGAATTTGAGCTGGCGTCATCCCCTTGGGAATTCGAAAGGATCGGTCCGCTGATACTTCGGGACTTCGCACCAATGCCCTCATGGAGTCGGTACGGCGGGCTTGCGCCAATTCAATTCTTTTGAGCAGAGGAGATAGCTCGGCATCATCGAAGTAGCGCGCGTCCCATTCAAACGGAGCGGAGCAATAGTAAGAGGGAACTTTGGTCGAAGCGTTCGATGCCTTCGCTGCCTCTTGAACCGCGACCCCATGCGTGCCTTCAGGCCGGGCGGGCTCATCGGCCAAGACGAAGCTCCCCGTCGCGTTGAGGAGAAGCAAACAAACCAGGGTTTGTATGGCGCGTTTCATCTTTTAAATATTCGGTGCAACAGACGGGCCACCGAGCAGCTCTTTCCCCTACTTATCGGCCAAAGAAATCAATATATTTAGGCTCTTAAGAAGTGCCGTGAATTGTCACCTCGTTCGAATTTTTATGCTTTAGACAAAGTATCCCTAACCAAAGGAAAAACAGCGTGCCCCCCCAGATATACTTGTAAGGAATCAATTAGTTAGCCGTTATGCCTAGGAAGTTGTCGAGTGGTCATGGCCTTGGCCCATCTTCCTTTTAGGCGGCATTTGTGCGATATTCACCGCCCATGTTTACGGTAAAGTACTTACCGACTCTGCCATCGCTTCTCAGTGCAAATAAAATTCCACTGATCCATCGTGATGTGAGTTGGATTCAATTTAATGAGCGTGTTTTGGACGAAGCACGCCAATCAACAAATCCCGTACTCGAACGCGTAAAATTTCTAGCGATCTCAGCGTCTAACCTTGACGAATTTTTTATGATCCGGGCCGCCTCTATCGAACGCTCGATAAGTACCCGGCAGCGCAAGATGGAATGGAAAGAGGTCCGACGCCTCACCAAGGTGCGAGCCAGTATTTTAGAAGGCGTTGCTCAATTTATTTCTCGTCAGGTTGAAACCTTGGATCTTTTAACCGACGTTTTGGGGTCACACGGAATTCGCATCGTAAGACAAGTCACTCCTGAAGATCCGGCGTTTGATATAGGAAAGAAACTTTTCGAAGAACAAATCCTTCCGAAGCTTCGACCACCAGAATCGTTTAGTTTTTACAAACTTAATCAGCTCGAGAATTTACAGACTGCCGCTATTTTCCCCGGCGATCTTTGGGTTCGTATTCCTCGATCTCTGCCTTCCGTCCTCTGGGCGAAAACCGGGGATGTGAAGCAGCCATACTATTTCTATTTCCTAGACGATTTGCTCGCCACCCATCTTTGGCCCTCCTCTGCGCAGAAGTGGAAGCCAGGGTTTGTACGGCTAACCCGAGACGGCGACTTTACTTTAGATTTTGAAGATCAAGATCCTGAATCCATTCCCGACGT
>JBBQIT010000421.1:0-4254 GCA_038325205.1 Bdellovibrionota bacterium | reverse complement strand
AATCGATCGTGCAATTTTCTAATATTCATCTAACTCTGCTCTTTGTCTGGATAGAAATACCTTTGGCCCAAACAACTTCTTTTTTAATAATTCAGGCCGCCAGTTTATTGGTGATTGCGGTGAAAAAGTCAAGAATCGCCGTCCCCTTTGGGCTTCGGCGGGACCACGGGAGCAGGGGTGGCTTTAGCCTCGCCGCTGGAAGTCGTCTTGGTATCTGTTGAGGATGATGAAGCTTTTTGGTACCCCGACTTGTACCATCCCGAGCCCTTCAATTGAAAGCTGGTCCGAGAAATGAGTTTGGAGAGCGTTCCGCCACACTGCGGGCAAGTCTCCAATGGCGGCTCAGAAATCTTCTGAACGGCCTCGGTTATCTGTTCACATTTTGAGCACTCGTATTCGTAAATCGGCATGGGACTTTTCGACTCCCTATCTAGTAAAGGGTTACTTTCTAGTACTTTGGACACCTTTTCTGCAATGGCAAGACCGTCCGAGCCGCTTGACTTAAGAAAAAGCCAACCCATATTAAGTTCGAAGTTAAAAAGGCGCACCAAGTTTTATTCGAGAAGTGCTTGAAACGCGAAAGAAAACTGAAAGCGACAGCTAGTCAAAGGACAGCAAAGGATATCGGAGGACACAATGGCTAAGATTATAGGTATCGATTTAGGAACGACAAACTCCTGCGTAGCGGTGATGGAAGGTTCAGATGTGAAGGTTATCGCTAACGAAGAGGGCGGGCGCACTACACCGTCGGTCGTAGCTTTTACTAAAGACGGCGAAAAGCTGGTTGGCCAGGTTGCCAAACGTCAGGCTATTACGAACGCCGAAAACACTATTTATTCTGTGAAACGATTCATGGGCCGAAAGCTTGAAGAAGTCCAAGGCGAAACCCGAATGGTTCCTTACAAAGTAGTGAAGACGTCGAGTGGCGATGCCGCCATCGATATTCGTGGAAAAAATTTCAGTCCGCCGGAAGTCTCGGCGCTTATTCTTCAAAAATTGAAGAAATGTGCGGAAGACTATCTCGGACACGAAGTGACGGAAGCCGTGGTAACGGTTCCCGCCTATTTTAACGATGCCCAACGTCAAGCGACGAAGGATGCCGGTAAGATTGCTGGCCTAGATGTAAAACGTATCATCAACGAGCCCACTGCGGCCGCGTTGGCGTATGGTTTGGACAAGAAGAAAGAACAAAAGATCGCAGTCTACGATTTCGGCGGCGGTACTTTCGACGTTTCAATCCTAGACGTTGGCGACAACGTTGTGGAAGTGAAGTCCACTAACGGTAACACACATCTTGGCGGTGACGACTTCGATCAAAGAATTATTGAATGGTTAATCACTGAGTTCAAAAAAGACCAAGGCATCGACTTGTCCAAAGACAAGATGGCGCTTCAACGTCTTAAAGAAGCCGGTGAAAAGGCCAAAATCGAATTGTCTTCGTCTTTAGAGACCGAAATCAATCTTCCGTTCATTACGGCGGATGCGAGCGGCCCGAAGCATCTTCAAATTAAGCTCAGTCGAAGCAAATTTGAGCAATTGATTGACGACTTAGTCGAGAAATCGATCGAGCCTTGTCGCCAAGCGCTCAAAGATGCTGGCATGACTGCGGCTGAAGTCGACGAAGTGGTCTTGGTGGGCGGTTCTACCCGCGTTCCTAAGATTGCTGAAGCGGTGAAGAAGTTTTTCGGTAAAGAGCCAAATCGAAGCGTTAACCCCGACGAAGTGGTCGCGGTCGGTGCGGCGATTCAAGGTGGCGTGCTCTCTGGGCAAGTTAAAGACTTGCTCTTGTTAGATGTGAGCCCGCTCTCTTTGGGTATCGAAACGTTAGGACATGTATTCACGAAGTTAATTGAACGCAACACCACGATCCCGACCAGAAAATCTCAGATATTCTCGACTGCGGAAGATTCGCAGACGACGGTAGAGATTCACGTCCTTCAAGGTGAGCGCGACATGGCGTACGACAACCGGACGCTTGCTCGGTTTCAATTAACGGGTCTTCCCCCTTCGCCTCGAGGCGTACCGCAAGTCGAAGTCACTTTTGACATCGATGCCAACGGTATCGTTCACGTAGCGGCGAAGGATCTGGCGACTGGCAAAGAACAGTCCATCAAGATCACGGCGAGCAGTGGACTCAGCGAAGATGACATCAAAAAGATGGTCAAAGATGCTGAGATGAACGCCGAGGAAGATAAAAAGAAACGTGAAAACGTCAGTCTTAAGAACAACCTCGATAACTTGATCTACAGCACGGAAAAGTTGCTTAAGGAAAACGGAGATAAAGTTCCTGAAGCGATGAAGACTGAGATCGAAACTTTAACGAAAGAAGCTAAAGAGGTCGTTCAAAAAGAAAGCTTCGACGATATGAAGCGGATCCACGACCAGTTGACCACGCTCTCTCACAAGCTAGCCGAAGAGATGTACAAAGCTAGCGCGTCAGCGGGCGGACAAGGGGCTCCTGGGGGTGGTGAAGGCGGCGCGAACGGCGGCCCCGAGGCCAAGAAGGAAGATGAGCCTATCGAAGCCGAATTCCGCGAAGAAGATAAGCAGTAACCATTCAGTTTGCGCGGATAGCAAAATTGAGAGCATCGTTCAGAAGCCGTTGATATCGAGGAATCCACGAGCACGGGGGCGGAGTTTACACGTTGGTAAATGAGCACCCGCGCACAGGGGATGACGAAGAGAGCGACGGCTTATGGACGATGCCATTGTCGAAGCTGAATAGTTACGATAAGCAGTAGAAAAATCTCGACGCATAGGAGGGGCATCCTTTAGGATGCCTCCCATGACGTCACTTACTATTTCTAGTGTTCGAGGCCGAGAAATCTTGGACTCGCGCGGCAATCCCACAGTCGAAGTCGAATTAACCCTTTCTGATGGCGCTAAAGGCCGGGCGATGGTTCCCTCGGGAGCTTCTAAAGGCCAGCATGAGGCCCTAGAACTTCGGGACGGTGACCCCGAGCGATACTTGGGCAAAGGAACGCTCAAAGCGGTTAAAAACGTCAACGAGACCTTGGCGAATCTTGTGAAAGGAAAGTCTTTCACGAACGTTAGCCAGATGGACGCTCTGATGCTCGAAGCGGACGGAACTCCACAAAAATCGAAATTAGGAGCGAACGCTATCTTGGGCGTGTCGCTGGCCTACGTGAATGCCGTAGCGATTTCGCAAAAGCGGCCTTTATGTTTGGTCATCAACGAAATGATGGGGCTTAAGTCAGCAGACATGGTGCTGCCTATCCCGCTAATGAACATCATCAACGGCGGACAGCACGCCAACAACGGCCTTGAGATTCAAGAGTTCATGATAGTTCCTCACGGCTTTGAGACTTTTAATGAAGCTTTGCGAGCCGGCGCAGAAATCTTCCACCATTTAAAAAGTAAGCTTGAGCAGAAGCATTTCTCAACAGCTGTTGGCGATGAGGGGGGATTTGCTCCCGCCCTAGAGAACAATGAACAAGCCCTAGAGATTATCTGTGAAGCCGTCAGGGCGGCTCATTACCAATTAAAAACGCAGGTATCGGTGGCTCTCGATGTGGCGTCGAGTTCCTTTTATTTAAAGGACGCCAAGCGATACGCCCTTCGCCATAACGGCGAGGACTCGCTTGATGCGAGCGGGTTAATCGATTTTTACCAACACTTATGTGAAACTTTTCCTGTCGTCAGTATCGAAGATGGACTTGATGAAGATGATTGGGGCGGATGGAAAACCCTCACGTCTCGTTTGGGAAATAGAACGCAGCTAGTGGGCGATGATCTTTTTGTTACCCAGGTCGATCGGGTAAAGCGCGGGATTCAAGAGAAGATCGCTAATGCCGTTCTTATCAAAGTAAACCAGGTGGGATCTCTTAAAGAAACTTTTGAGACGATGCGCCTTTGCCGGGAAAATAACTATCGCGCGGTCACTTCTCATCGCTCGGGTGAGACAGAGGACGTCACGATTGCTCATTTGGCGGTGGGATCCGGTTGCGGGCAGATTAAGACGGGATCGCTTTCGCGTTCGGAGAGACTGGCGAAATATAATGAACTGATTCGTATTGAAGACTGGGCCAAGGAAAGCGGCAAGCCGCTTAAGTTTGCAAAGGTCTTTTAAGGGGAAGTTCGTTTGAGCTTTCCTTTGAGGACCAAAAGATGGTCACCATCGGTAACTCGTTCTTCGTAATTCATCGTAGTCGCGTCGACCAGTTCTGCTCTGTAGGAAGAGCGGATCGCGCCATTTGGAATCTCAGCGCTAATTTTCTTATTATCAATCTTGCC
>JBBQIT010000420.1:0-4261 GCA_038325205.1 Bdellovibrionota bacterium | reverse complement strand
GTAGGCTTCTGGAGTGGAATATCCGCCGACCGGGAGATCTTGGAAATAAGTGGGCCCGTAAGTTCTAGGGATCCAGTTAATTTGCGCGGGGCCGTCACACATATTTTGCACAGCACGACCGATGGCTCCGCTTTCTCCCTTGGCGGAAGCAGCACTTACCGAAGTACAACCAAACGCACCCGGTTCGGCGTCACCCAACTGGCCTGCTTTGGATTCAAAAAAATCAGGATCGATCACTTGAACGCGTTGTCCAAAGGCTTTAAGCCCGGCCAACATCAGAATCACTGTTAAAATTAAGACCGCTTGCCTCATCCACTACCTCTCCAGAGGGCGTATTCTAGCAAGGGACAGGCCAATAGGGGGTCAGGCAGCAAACCGCCGTCTCCGACGTCATTGAGAGGCGTTTAAGCGACGGAAAGGGTCACCCTAGGCTCTTTTAGCGCCAATAAAGGCAGCGCATGCGGTGAATGCTTTCGGAACGTGTTTGTACTTGGCGTAGGACCAGCCCATCTTGCCGAGCTCCCACACACACCAAGCCACATAAATCCAAGTGATCTCTTCTCGCCAATGGCCAACAAAAAATTGCACGATCCAAAGCACGAAAATAGCGACCGCTTCTAGCAGCGAAAATCGCAGATCCAAAAGTAAAAGTCCGCCCAAAGCCGACTGGGCGACCGTCAACGCGAGCTCATGCCAATGCATGCCGTCTAATTCAATCGGTTCAAACCTTCCCATGGATAAACTAAAGACGATAGGAATCATGGCCGCCAACATTGTCCATTGGTTAATATTGCTATTCACCATGTTCATGACAGCCATAGGAGCTTTTTTGGGTTGTCTCGCCCAGTTGAAAGCAGAAACTTTCTCCGGAAACTCAGAGAGAAAAGGCGCCACCCATTGAACGAAAACAAAGGTGCTAATACCCAACGACATCGACCATTTCTGTAGGGTGTTCACGAAAGGGTGCACACTCAAATAGAGGGCCACGCCACCAGCGACAAAAAGCAAAATCAACGACGCCATTCGTGGTGCTGGTTTAAACTTTATGATCTTCTGTCCAATCCACGGAAGGTCATCCACTGCTTCGGCTTCATGGACCGGCAATTTCATGGCGACCAGAAGATAGCCAAAATAGATCGCTACCAAAATTACCGAATCAAAACAGGTGAGCGAATGCTTGGCCAAAATAATAAAAAAATAAAGGATCGAAATAAAGAGAAAAAGCACTCCCAAGAAATCTTCATCCTCAAGCTGAATCTCCTTTATAAACTTTTTCTTTTTGAATCCCTGAAAGAAAAAATGCACTCCAAAAATCATGGGCCAACCCAAGCCGACGAGGAGACGCAAGGAGCCGGTCAAATTGGCAATCATTAAGTCTCGTTGTTGGCTCCACGCGATGGTCGCTTCAACCGCAAATTCCGGTAACGTCTGTAACCACGCTAAAATGCTTAAAGCGAGGGCTCGGGGAATAAAAACTTGCGCGGTTTCCGCCGCCCAGCCAATCACAAAGGCTGCGAGAAGAATGACGATTAAGCTCCAACTTTCTAACAGAATTTCCATATCACCATACTCATCTAATTCTGGTCATCTAATCCCGGCCATGGAAGCGCCAGACGGTACACACCAGTAACAATTATTGTCACAGCCAAAGCCGATAAAGGGTCCAAACTAGCCGCCCCACGCCTAGATGACCATCAGTTTTTGGACTTAATGCCGAAAATGGTTCACGTTTCTACGGCACTCAGCTTGCAAATCCCCTACTGACCTTACCGGGCAGGCGTGTGCCTAAACGGACGGTCTTTTGCATCCCTTGGGTTAACGAGCCTATGGGAAGCCTCGGTAACGAAGTAAAGGATTTGGCCTAATGAACAGACTCCGGCTCGCTTTGGAGCAACTATTCCAGCGAAACGCCAAAGATGGGGACGATAAGTCTTCTGAAGGCGAACGGGTCCGTCGCGAGCTCAAGGGCAGCATTTTTAGTCTTTTATCCCTTTTTGAGTTGGTCGCCCTCACCTCTTATCTTCCGATCGATAGTTACAATATTTTCCAGGGTCGTTTGGACCACATGAATAATTTAGGCGGAATCGTCGGCGCTTTTGTCGGCGAGCTCATGATGGGTACTTTCGGTATCATGGGCTATTCGGCCATCGCCATTACTCTTTGGCTCGCTGTCTGCTCTTTCCGAGGCATTTCTTTTGGAAGTATTTGGTATCGTTTAGTCGGCGCCATCGTCGCTACCGGCCTTGCTGCGATTACGTTTCATCTTTTGTTCCACGATAGCTTCCCGGACATGAGCCTTTTCCAAGGCGGCTACCTCGGCATTTATGCCGGCAAGTTTTTAGAGCACTATTTCAATACGACGGGCGCTTTGCTCCTCGTGGGTGGTGGATTTCTTTTCACCTCGATCTTAACGATTGGATTCTCCGTTATTCGAGTAGCCGGCTCTCTTTTAGGAATCACCGAGAGCGAAGAATCAGAAGCGTCTGAAGAAGCCGACGAAGAAGAAGAGACCCCAAAGCTTAAAGCCGTCCCAGCGAATCGCCCGCAAGTTGCGGCAGCTCCCGCCCAAAAGCCGAAGCGTAAAAGCCGCAAGAAAAAAGACGAAGGCGAAAATGCGACGGGCGAACCCGATCCTTCGAATCCCGATGCCGTGGTCGGTGAAGATACGGCTGCTGCGGCTGAAGCGCCTACCGCTTCCGGCGAATTCACCTTTAAAAATTTAATCCCTTGGGAAGGCACTTACGCCGCTCCTACGACAAGACTTCTCAAATCGATGCAAAGCGGCTCGAAACGAATGTCCCGCGGCGAGTGCAAACAAAAAGCGATGCAAATTTGTGAGCATCTGCTCTCCTTCCAGATTACGGGAGATATCACTGCAGTTACCCAAGGTCCTGTCGTCACGACCTATGAATTTAAGCCTTCGGCCGGTGTGAAGCTAAGTAAAATTGCCGCCCTTCAGGACGATTTGGGAATTGTGTTGGGAACCAGCCAATTAAGAATTATGGCGCCTATTCCTGGAAAGACTGTGGTCGGTATCGAAGTCCCTCGACCCGGAACTGAAATCATCAGCTTAAAAGACGTGCTGGGTGAAAAAGAGTTCGCCGACAAAAAGATGAAGATTCCGTTTACCCTTGGAAAAGCTACAGACGGCGTCCCGGTATTTGCTGACATGGCGGCTACCCCGCATCTTCTTGTAGCCGGAGCCACCGGTAGCGGTAAATCAGTATTCATCAACTCACTCATCATGAGTTTTATTTTTAGAAATACACCACAGCAATTGCGATTGATTTTGGTCGATCCCAAGATGTTGGAATTGAGCATCTTCGACGGCATTCCTCATTTGATTACCAATGTGATCACCGACAACACGATTGCCTACAATGCCTTAAGTTGGGCCGTGATGGAAATGGACCGCCGCTATGCTTTGATGGCCGAGACCGGATCCAAAAATTTAGAGTCCTTCAATGAAAAGCAAAAAAGCAGCAAAGACAAACTTCCTTTGATTGTGATCGTCGTAGACGAATTAGCAGATTTGATGATGTCCGGCGGAGAAGCCGTGGAAACGGCCATCACTCGTTTATGTCAGAAAGCTCGCGCTGCAGGAATCCATTTAGTAATCGCAACTCAGCGTCCTTCGACGGATGTAGTCACCGGTCTTATTAAAGCCAACATCCCTTCTCGTCTGGCTTTCAAAGTTCCGTCGGGGATTGACTCTCGCACCGTATTAGACAGCTCGGGAGCGGAAGATCTCTTAGGAAAAGGCGACAGCTTAATGATTCGTCCAGGCGTTCCGATGCAACGTTTGCACGGATGTTTTGTAACCGAAGAAGAATTAAATCGTGTTGTGAAATTTGCGAAAGCCGGAAAAGATCATTCCAAGTATTACATCGACTTCAGCGGCGGCAGCATTCCCAAGAAATAGTCCTAAAGGACTCACTTTAACCAATCCCTTACTTGCTCCCTTTTAAAATCAGACCTAATCTTCCTTTTTTCCAAGGAGAGCTCATGTTCATTCTAATGCTTTTGGGATTTTCCCTTCATGCTCACGCGGAAGAGATGCCCACCCAGGAATGGGGAAAATGTCAGGCGACGAGCGAGTGCACGAAAGTTCAGCCAAAATGCCAATCGGCAATGGCGGTAAACAAGAAGTACGCACAAAAATATGTGACGTTTATGACTACGAAAGTTCCTGGAGACCCCAGTCAAACGATTGAAGGGGCATGTTTGCCAGAGATGAAAGGATTTATCGCGATCTGTGAAT
>JBBQIT010000419.1:0-4261 GCA_038325205.1 Bdellovibrionota bacterium | reverse complement strand
AAAGTGATGATCGATCGTCTTCATTTTTAATGGGGCCAGCTGGTTGGGGCGGTCTTTTTCGTATTTAAGAAATGGCAGTCATCCCTTTTTTGCCTAGATCCTAGTCGACGAGAATTCAAAGCATTCTCTTGATTTACGCGACCCGTTCCCACCTGCCTAGTATTCCACCAGAATAGGGGCGCTAAGCCATTTCCCCCGCCTAGTCATATCCTCAACTTAGCGAGAGCTACCGTGGTATGGGACTTGCTCTAATATCCCCTGCCTGATGAACTCGCCGTCCTTAATTCGCATGCTTTGCCTTGGCTTTATGCTGGGAATGATCTCCGGCAGAAGCGCGCACGCCGTTCGTGGCGATCGCGAGTGGACAAGCGCCATGGAGAAATTCCGCACGACGGCCATTGAACAAGAAATCGAAAAAAAGGATGCAGCCCTTAGCGAACGAATGGCGGAAATTAGACGCCACAAAGAAAAGCTGGCCACCGCGATTGAAGCCAACTCCGAGATGCCTCGATTCCTGGCGCTTACCGCGATGATTTTTGTTTCCTTTGGATTAGTCTTTTATGTAATGGCGTTGTTACGCCGAACGGCCTTCCCAAGCCTCGAAGCAGAGCCCTATGCGGACTTCCCGATAGCACCCCCCTTAGCAATAGCGGATAGGGCCACGGTGGTAGTCAAATCGTACATGGTTAACGCTGACTCCATCACCCTTACGACCCTAAAAGACGGACTTGGGACAAGGAATTTCGATGAAATCACTCAGACGATCATGGTTCCTAAGACGAGGAAATATCTAGCCCAACATGACGAGCGCGGGTGGCGGCTTCACGAACTAGACCGACATGGACGTGCGGCTGACGAAGTTGGTCAAATTCTCGTGGGCTCTAGAGTTCGGGGTTCCGTTCTAGGAAAGCCAGAGGCAAAGAGCTGGTATGAGCTAAAGAACGATGGGGATTGGACCGAAGTCGGAGAGTGTGGCCAGTGTGTACTCTCGGTTAAGCAAGTGCAGAAAACCAAGAAATCCCGCTCCCGTTTCGCAAGCTGAAACAGAAACTCCAGTGACAAAAGACGCCATCTTGTTCACTGCCTTTACCTATGGCATATTGCGCCCCATTCTGGAGGCGAACGTATGTTGCAGGTTGTGGCCCTTTTGGCTCTTATCTTGGTTGCCGGTTGCGGAAGCAATTCTATGGGACCTAGCGGTCCGACGGCGGCAGGCGCTGCTCCCTTTCTCCTGAAAATCGATCCCAAGGATTACAAACGGTTTGATGAAATTAAAAATAGTCCGATCAACGATCGAACAAAAAAGCAGATCGCTTATCTGCAAACCCGCGGTCACGACATTAAATGGTTTCCCGACACTATGGGAACGATTAAGGAGCATGAGACGGTTCAATTGCTTTACTTCGACTACACGAATTACCTCGTTGGTTTTTGCTCTGGAGCTTTTGCCTCTGATAACTTTGTAGTGAGTGCCGGTCATTGCAACGTCGCTGTTTGGGGACTTGATAAGGAAGGGGCTAGCTGCGACGGAAATTTGATTTTTGCTTACAAGCCCGCTCCGGCGGCTAAGCTAGAATACTATCGTTGTGACCGAGTCATGGCGCACGCGAATGATAAATCCCCTTTTACTAGGGACCAAGGGTCCAGCGGTCCGGAAGATCATCGTACCCTCGACTACACGCTTTTTCGTTTAGCAAATGGAGCGGGAAACCCTCCGCTACGAAACTCCTTCAGAAGCAGTCGCGAGTGGTTAAAGAAACGCAGTCAAACTGAGCCCAAAGACATTCTCATGGGGTTGGTCGTGGATCCTCCAGCCACCAACAAATCTTTAGCGTCAGCCTACGATGTGGTCATTGGCGAAGCGCAAGATCGGCATCAAGCGTCCAAAGACAACAACTTCACGCTTTATGATTCGATTTACCTCAAAGCCATCTTTAATACCTCGGAGGGTGGCAATAGCGGGGGACCTTATTACCTTCTGCAGGAAAATCCTGTGAATGCTGGAAAAAAACTTAAAGACGGTATTGTGGCGGAACGAATTTACGCTGCCCCCCTTTCGGGAAGCTGGAGAGATAACAGGCCTCAATATATTAGTCTGGTCACCATCCCAAACTTTCTCGAACGTCTCCTCGATATGGTCGACCCGATAAAGCCGTAAGCGCTTTTGAACGGACGTCTGCCGAACGGCGCGCGGCTTGCCTCAGCTTGAAGAAACAAGTAGTGGTAGGGGGTGCGAATCAATGTTTTCAGATGGAACCGAGCCAATCTGCCCCTATGGGTATTTATTGGGTTTTTCCTGCTTTATCTCGTCTCCTCCTCAGGGGGATTTGAGTCAGGCGACGCTTTAGTCCGCTACGAGACCGCAAAATCCTTCATTTCCGGGAACGGCGGCGCGCTACCACCGAATGAACTTTGGAATAGTGCTGTGACCGCTCCCAATGGGAAGCTCTATTCGATTTATGGGCCAATGCAGTCGGTTCTCATGCTTCCGGTCATGGCGGTAGCAAATGTACTTCCGCTTCCGGACCGCGCCAAGGATGCCGTAAACCGTTTGTCCTTTAATCTAATTATCATTCCCTTAATCTCAGCTCTTACTTTGGTGCTCTTGTACGAAGCTTTGGGCCTCATGGGCTTTACCCCTTTTGTCGCCACTTTATCCGTGCTGACCATGGGGATGGCGACTCCCTTTTGGCATTACGCGAGAAGCGCCCAAGAAGAGAATATGGTGGCTCTTGGATTTGTTTCCTGGCTTCTTGGGATTGTTTTGTTTAATTCGGCTCGTAAAGGCGGGTTAATTCTCGCGGCGGCGGGAGCTTGTTTCGCTCTAGCGACTAGATATGCCTCGGCGGCCTCTTTAATTCCTTTAGCTTTAGTGACCCTTTACACTTTAATCGTTCGTAGGGAGCGGGTTGTGAAAAGAGAACTACTCTGGGCTCTCTCTCTCTGTGTCGTCTCGGTTGGCCTTCTTCTTTGTTACAACTATTACCGTTTCGGAGCCTATTTTGAGAGTGGGTATGGATTGTACTATCGCCAAGTCTCCCTTCCGTTCTTTTCGCTCAACGGGGCACCTGCACGCGCCTTGGTTCTTTTGTTTAGCCCCTATCGAGGGATTTTTCTATTTGCTCCGGTTCTTCTCTTTCCCGTCATTGCGATGAGCCTCAACTGGCGCCGGTTGTCGGCTGTGGAATGGGGAGGAATTGCTGCGATGTTGGGAGCTTTCATTCTTAATGCAGGTTTCTATTACTGGAATGCAGGCCATTCTTGGGGCCCTCGCTTGTTAATAGCTCCTATCTTGCTTTTGAGTCCGCTCCTCTGCCGCTTCTTTCAAAAATTTGCGCTTGCTCAGTGGTGGAAACCTATCGTAACCGTGTCAGTGATAGTGCAATTAGCATCGATTATATTGCCGGCCTCTACGGAGGACATTATTCGAGAACGCGCCAACATAGATTCTTTGTCGGTATCGAACGCTTGGCGTTGCGAGTACTCAGCCCTTTGTTTACGTCCTAAGATGGTTATCGAAGCGATTTCGAATACCGTCATGAATCGTCCTGGGATGGTGCTAGATCAAGGCGCTAAGACGATGGAAAATGCGTTAGAGAGTTCCGACTATCGCACGATTTTTTGGTGGCCGTTTCGTTTCTCGTTTCGGTTTGGATTGTTCAATCGCTATACTGCGTTTCTACTCACGGTAATCTTCGCCGCTATTAGTCTGAGCGTTTTGTTCACGGCGTTGCGAATCAGTCGTTCCAGCTTTTCACTTCGTTGCGTTTAGTAACACGAATTTCGGCTCTTCCTGGCTAAATCTCTGGCACTGACATTGCAATATTTAGTTCACATCAACCATTAGGAGATCTTATGATTAAAAAAATTAAAGACGAAGCGGGCCGTGCAGGGTGGGCGCTACTCTGGGTACTGGGTGTCCCTTTACCCGTGCTTTTCGCCCTCTTTGTGATTCGTGGCTGTCACTAAATTTTATGAATGATCCCCATCTCTTTGGGGATCATGTCCCCTCATCCCAGGAGACCTCAGCTAATCGCTCTTGATCCCGTGCGGCCGAGATGCTACCTACACTTCCTATTACTGCGGGTGAGAGAGGTGTTTGTGCGACTGTTGGTTTTTTTGTTGACCCCGTTAGTGCTGTGTAGCTTCTCTCTCAAAGCTTTGGCTGGGGTCTCCATTTCTCATTTAGATCCCATCTGCAAACATCTAATTTCTCTTCATGAATCCCACGATTACGCTTTGATACCTGCCGACAAGGCCG
>JBBQIT010000418.1:0-4263 GCA_038325205.1 Bdellovibrionota bacterium | reverse complement strand
CAAAAAGAACCATTGAATCAAAATGATCTGCTTATAAGTGCCGTAAGACTCGACGCTGAGCCAGCGACTTAGAAATACCGGAATGAGAAAACTGAAGAGAAAGCCTGCGGCCTGTCCTAATGCGATAGCGGCCGTCTTTTCAAAATGCGCTTTTTGTCGCTCCGTCCCTTCCACGTTATGAGAGCTACCTGAAAGCAACTCTCACGTCTACGTTCGGCTTGTAGTCGACGATTCACGACGAGTCGCGTCACTGGCTAGCTCGGCAAGTGACAGTCCGGCGCCGACCGGTAAGAAATTCCAGTCCCACCGGTGTACTTTCGCCCCGACGTGTTTTTACCCCCCTCACCCATACAGGTTTAGCGACCTATTCTCGTGGCATGGTCCGTGCACAATAGACTTGTGAACGAAGGCTGAAGTTTAGCCAGCTATTTGGGAGTGCCAGATGGGGGAATATTTTTTCGAACGTAATGCTCTTACTTTTAAGAGCGCACTAAGCTTTCCAATCGACCTTAATTTACCTGCCGCAGAAAAAGCAGCAAAGCATGCCGCGAAACTGGCTTTGGAATGGCCCGAACGAGTTTTGGCCATGGGACTTACTGTGCTCATTTCGCCCTTACTTTTAGCGACGGCACTGATAGTGAAACTATCTTCTCACGGGCCGGTGCTCTATAAACAAATTCGGGTCGGAAAAGAGGGTAATCTTTTTCCAATCTTTAAATTTCGAAGCATGGTTGTAGATGCGGAAGCCAAAACGGGACCGGTACTTTCTTCACGGTCCGATTCTCGAGTGACGTTTGTCGGAAAGATACTTCGAAATACCCATCTCGACGAGCTACCCCAACTTTTCAATATCGCCCGCGGCGAGATGGCATTCATTGGTCCGAGACCCGAGCGCCCGGAATTCGTGAATCGCTTCGCGGTGGAAATCCCTTCTTACGCCCTTAGAAGTCGGGTGAAGCCTGGAATATCTGGCTTAGCTCAAGTATGTGGCAGTTATGATGCTTCCGCAGAAGAAAAGCTGACCTATGACCTCATCTACCTTGCTCACAGAGGGTCATTGAAACTGAATCTGTTCATCCTGTATAACACCCTGAAGAAGGTCGTAGTGATTCGGTTCAACAAATAGTTTCGAGTTCACTTTGGGACTTCTGTTGGGCGTGCTGGGGTTATGTGGAAAATCGGGTAAAACCATCGAAATGTGTTCTCACCTTTGATGTTGAAGACTGGTTCTGTGTCCGCAACATGCGAGAGGTCATTCCCAGAGAAACGTGGGGAGCTCAAGAATTAAGAGTTCAAGAAGGCCTTTCCTTCATCCTCGAACAACTTCGCCTCCGTAATATTCGGGCTACTTTCTTTGTTTTGGGGTGGATTGCCGATCAATGCCCCGAACTTATCCGCGACATTGCAGCCCAAGGACACGAGATCGCATCTCACGGGTATTCCCATCAACTGCTCGATACTTTAAGTCCGGAAGCCTTTCGGGAGGATACGGAACACTCTTTACGAGTGCTGGCTCCGCTGGCAGGGAAACCGATCCGAGGCTACCGAGCTCCCAGCTTTTCCGTAACGAAAAAGACATTCTGGGCTTTGGATATTTTGAAAGAGTCTGGGCTCGAATACGATAGCAGCGTCTATCCCACTCGCCATCCTGACTATGGAATTCCCGATTTTGGAACCGCTCCCAAAAAGCTTTCAGGCCTTTGGGAAGTTCCCATGACAAGCCTGAACCTCGGCGGGATGTTACTGCCAGTTTCAGGAGGCGGCTACTTCCGCCTTTTTCCTTATGCGATGACTCGTAAGCTTTTAAAACGCGCCTCGAAAAACGGCCCTGTGATTTTGTATTTTCACCCTTGGGAATTTGACGAGGGACAGCCCAAAGTCGACCTTCCTCGGTGGCGCCGTTTCCGACACTACGTCGGGTTAAGTAAGAATAGAGCGAAGTTTTTGCGTCTCATAAATGATTTCGAGTTCACAACCGTCGAAGACTATCTAAAATCCGGACCGCTTGAACAACCGCTCCCGCAGTGATAACTGGGAAACGTAAGTTTAAGCCACAGCAAATGGGGTGAAGGGTGCGCCAAGGAAAAAAAACAGATAAACCTCAAATTTTGATCCTGGTCCTGACCTTAGTAGGTGCAGCAGCCGGAATCGCTTACCATTTCACCACCAAGCAAGTCTATGAAACGGTGGCTTCTGTTGTCCTCTATCGGGACCGCATTGAAACTCCGGGCGCTTCGTCCGAAGAGACCAAGAACCGATGGGTTTGGGTGAGAGACGGTTTAACCCTTACCGAAAGTCTCCTTTCTGATGACGCTTTGGAAGCGATGGTGAGCCAAAGGCCAGAGCTTCAAAAACGTTACGACGACTATAAGACGAGACAGTTAAAAAGACACCAGCTCGAACGGCCCGACGATGAGATGCCTGTCTTTCTTCACCGGATCCGAAACGAAATTAAGATCGATTATACGGGCGGGGATTCCAATACTTTTATTTTCACGGTGAAAGACCGCTCGCCCCAAATCGCCCAGTATCTTGCGCAATCTATCGTGGAGCGACTGAAGCACGTTTGGATCGATCAACTTCATGAGAATTATACCGACGCTCTTGCCGCCATCGCAGCGGAAGCTGGCAAGGCCGGCCCCGAAAATAGTTCGCTGGTGAGCCGAAACTACCTCAGAACGACATACAACGGTCTTCTCGTCGAAAGCCGATTGAGTCAGGTGATGGCGGAAAAGAATTTTCAGATCGTGCGTAAGCCCTCTTTCCCCGTGGCCCCTATTTGGCCGAATCTCACTTTAGTGACTTTATTGGGGGCCGCTATCGGGCTTCTCATTGGGCTTTTTGTGACTTTTTTAAAGGCCGTTCAGAAGGAATGAGTGAAAGCGAGTGAAACGAGTTTTTTCGCCGTATCCCTACCTCGTTCTTTTTATCTTTTTCACGATCACTTCTATCAATTTAAAAGTCCCGTTCCTGCGTGAGATTCACTTAGAGCTACTACTGGTCATCGGAGTTATTCTTTTTAGCCGATGGCAGGATATTTCCTTTCGAACTGCGGTTTGGGGGTTAAAAGAGAGAGAGCTTATCCTTATCTGCGGCGCTTTGTGTCTTTCCCCCATTCTATCGTCTCTCGCTAATTACCAGTACTTTGCCATCCTAGATAACGACGAATTCAAGAGCTGGACCAAAACTCTCATCATTGGCCCCTTTGTTTTTTGGGGTTTTAGAACCAAACTCCGCCGCCGGGAACTCATCGATCTACTCCTCTTTTCGCTTTTTATTTTTGAAGTCATCTTTCTTTATCGCTACTTCGTCTTGGGAGAGGCCCGAACTTTCGACTTACGCCCGCTGGTACACACTAAAAACGGAGACCCTAATTTCATTTGCACCTTTCTAGCGGTTGGAATTCCCTTTGCGCTTTACCAGACGCTGGCGGCTTTTGAACAAAAGAAAAGGCCTTGGGTGGGCGTTTACCTCGCTCTCGCTATCTTTCTTCTGTACGGCGCCACAGTGACTCAGTCTCGAATGGGACTCATCTCGGTGGTGATTTCATTGTGCTACATCATCTATCGAGCCCCTTTACCGATTCGACGAAGCCGCCTTATTGCATTCGGGCTCATTGTTCTTTCGGTGTTTGTTATCTTTTATGGCAGAACCGTGTCGCATCGATTTGCAACGATAAACGACGAGTCTTCGGAAGGACGTCTTAGAAGCTATGTAAACGGAGTTAAAATGTTCTCCGATAGTCCTGGACTTGGTAAAGGGTGGGACACTTCTCCCCAATACTATTTTCACAACTCGGGTTATCCCCTGTTTCGATCCGACCCTGACATGCATTCCCTAGCCGTTCACAACACCCCACTACAGCTATTGGCTGATTTGGGAGTCTATGGGCTCATTTTTTATCTTTGGCTGATGGTTTTCGTAGGAAAACGCATTCGAATGGCGATTCTAAGGAAAGACAAGCTTGCGCTTTTTTCTGCGGCTTCTTTTTTAACTCTGATTCTTAACTATTTAACTCTGCCTTTGGAGACCAAGGACTTTGCTTTGATGTTCTTATTCATTTTGGCGGCGCTGAGTGTTCCTCTAAATCCAGAATCCGCTCCGAAAACCACTCGGCCTTTTGCGACCACGTCTCGCCGGAAAGGTGAGCTTCCAGAAGGGGCGGCGGAGTAAGAACATTGCCTTCTAACGCTTCTCCCACCCCTCGGTAGAAATCTTCGCGATCCTTGGCTAAGTACATCACGTCTTCAAACCGCTCTAACT
>JBBQIT010000417.1:0-4267 GCA_038325205.1 Bdellovibrionota bacterium | reverse complement strand
ATCTTCGCTTGGAAGAGAGCGAATCGGGATGTTGTTTTGAAATTGAACTACCGGGAGTTTCCGTCGCATGAGCGAGAAAAAGGACAGACTTTGTTTGGTAGAGGATGACCCGACGATTCGGGAGATCGTTTCTGAGCGCTTGAAGACCAAGGGCTATCAAGTAGAAGTCTTTGCCGAGGCATCCGCTCTTTTGAAACAGACCACGAATCTCTACGACCTTTACGTTTTGGATGTGCTTATTAATGGGGCCCCTGTGGGGCTTGAATTGTGTCGACACCTCCGAAGCCTGGCTCCGACACTCCCCATTTTAATCTTGTCGGCACTTTCCGATCCTTCGGATCGGATCGAAGGGCTAAAAAGCGGCGCGGATGATTACCTACCCAAGCCATTTGAAATGGAAGAACTTTTGCTTCGCGTTGATGGAATGTTGAAGCGTCGGTCTTGGTACGGAAGCTTTCCCCAGCAGGGTGCCGTCTATTCCTGGGAAAATAATAGTGTTAACTTCGAGAATTTCGAAGGAAGACACGGCTACGACACTTTCGTGATGAGTCAAAAAGAGTGCATGCTCTTAAAGCTTTTAGTCGAAAAAGAGTCTGAAGTCGTCAGCCGGGATGAGATACTAAATAGAGTTTGGGGATACGACGTTTACCCTTCCACGCGAACGGTCGACAATTTCATTTTGAGACTCCGACGCTATTTCGAAAATGATCCCAAGCGCCCGAAATACATTCATTCAGTCCGTGGACTGGGCTATAAATTTTCGTCGAAAGCAAAAGAATGAAACCGCTTCTTATCCGGCATTTAGAAGGTGAATCCGTAGGCCATTTTCCTGTCTGGCTAATGCGCCAAGCAGGTAGGTATCTAGCGGACTATCGCGCGATTAGAGAAAAGCATTCCTTTTGGCAGATGGTTGAGACTCCGGACCTCGTCGTCAAGGTGAGCTTGATGCCGCTTGAGGTTCTTAATGTCGATGCTTGTATCTTTTTTTCCGATATCTTAACGCCTCCTTACGGAATGAAGATTCCTATCGAGATGCAAGAAGCGATAGGGCCTGTGGTTCTGACTCCCTTTACGACAGTAGAGGATTTTGCTCGCTTCGAAAGTTTTGATCCGAAAAAGCACACCCCTTTTGTCGGTGAGTCACTATCCCGGATTCGAAAGGCGATGGCCACAGAGAAGACGCTCTATGGCTTTGCGGGCGCTCCCTGGACTGTCGGCTGCTACATGGTTCAGGGCAGGGGGAAAACTGACTTTGAGCGCATCCGCACCTGGCATGACAAAGATCCAAAGGCGGTCGCAGAAGCTTTAGAGTCTCTAGCTAAAGCGACGACCTCCTATCTGAACTACCAATTGGATTCGGGAGCTGATCTTGTCCAGCTATTTGATACGTGGTTAGGGAATATGTCGGTCAAATTTTTTACCGATCATTACCTGCCTATGATTAACCGAATTGCGGACTCCATTCGGGCTCGAGGAGCCAAATTCGTCTATTTCGCCAAAGGCGCGGACAAGTTTCTGCCGCTATTATCTCAAGTTCATACCGATGTGATGGGAGTGGAAAGCTCTTTAGATATCTTAAAAGTCGATCAAACGCTTCAGGGGATGTTTTCCCTTCAAGGCAACTTCGATCCCCAATTGCTTTTATCAGGAGATGAAGGGACGATTCGAAAAGAAACTAGGATCCTTGTCGACAAATTCAAGAAGTTGAAACGGCCCGGCATTATTAATTTAGGTCACGGAGTCTTGCCAAAAACTCCGGTTGATAACGTAAAAGCGTTTGTAGAGGAGGCGCGTTCGCTATGGTTGTAAAAGACCTTGTTCAAAAATATAGCCGCTCTGGCCCTCGCTATACGTCCTATCCCACGGCTCCGCAGTGGAGTAATGCTATTGGGACCAAAGAGTATCAAAAAAGCTTAGAAGAAAAAGCGGCTGCTAAGACTCCGCTCGCGGTTTACATGCACATTCCGTTTTGCGAAACGCTTTGCTACTACTGCGGCTGTAACATTCTCATTACCAAAGAACACGGGCGTGGCATGGGCTATGTTCAAGCCCTGATCAAAGAGCTCGAGCTTGCCGCCAAAGCGATGCCGTCTAGGAGAGAGATAAGCCAAATTAGCTGGGGAGGAGGAACGCCCACGTTTCTTTCTATTGAAGAGATGACAGCACTTCACCAAGGAACGCGTGCGCTTTTTGATATCGCTAAGGGAGCTGAAATCAGTATTGAGGTTGATCCTCGGGTGACTTCGAACGAGCAACTAGCGGCATTAGCGGCTTTGGGCTTTAACCGCATCAGCCTTGGCGTCCAAGATTTTGATCCTGAAGTGCAAAAGACCATCAATCGCATTCAGTCGGTCGAGCTGACCGAGGGGATGCTAAAAAAATGTCGAGAGCTGGGCTTTACGGGGATTAACTTTGATCTCATTTATGGTCTTCCCCAACAAACGGTAACCAAATTTGAGAAGACGATGACCGAAGTGATGCGAATTCGTCCGGATCGAATCGCCCTATATAACTACGCCAGACTTCCGGCGATGATTCCTCACCAAAAGATTTTAGAAAAGTTTCCGATGCCTTCGGCTGAAGAAAGGCTTGAGCTCTTTAACTTAGCTTATGAAAAGTTAATTATGGCCGGCTACCACGCTATCGGGATGGACCATTTCGCCCTTGAATCCGACGAACTGTACAAAGCTATCGCCAACAAGACTCTCTATCGAAATTTCATGGGGTACACCGTCAAGCGTGGCACTGAGATGATAGGCGTCGGAGCTTCCGCTATCGGGGAACTGAATAGCGGCTATTACCAGAATATTAAAGAAGTGAAAGAGTATGAAACGATCGTGAACGGTGGAAAGTTCGCGACTTGGCGAGGTTGTGCTTATACTGAGGATGATCGAAGGCGCAAGTGGGTCATTCAGGCCCTTATGTGTGATTTCTTTTTATCGTACGGTAATTATGAGTCGAAGTTTGGTGACAAGTTCGAAGTCACTTTTGCCGACGAGCTCCCCCAGTTAAGGGAGTTTTTCACGGATGGAATTTTAGTTCAAGGGGACCGCTCTCTTTCGGTGACTCCTTTGGGCCGGCTCTTCATCCGCAATGTCGCTATGGTATTTGATGCCTATCTCAAAGGGCCTCAAAAAGTGACTTACTCAAAGACGGTATGAAACTTCTTCGGCGCGTTTTCGGTCCGAAAAATTCTCTTATTCTTTGCTACGATCATCTCACTGACGACACCAGAGAAGACTTTGATGCCCAGATTGCCGAAGTGGGCGTTCACTACGAATTTTCCTCTGTCGCCGACATTGCCCGTCCCCAGAAAAATACCCGGGCACTTGGTCGAGCCGCTATTGTTTTTGTTCATGCTCGTAGAAGTGCTTTTATTCGCGCGATACCCAACCTATTGAATAAAGGGTTTCCTTTTACCCTTATCCTCCATCCGGGATGCATAGGATTGAACCGTCTTCCCTTTTTCGATGAGGTGTCGAGCTATTACGAGCGTTTTCCAGAGCTAACAACAGTAGAATCCATGGAGTCCGTTTTAAAGCGGGGATGGCTTGAACCCCAATCTCGAGAGCCCCAACTCTCCCATTACCGAGCTAAATTCGGCTCGCTGCCCCTGAACGAATTGGATAGCACTCTCTTTTTCGCCACGTGGGGGCAAATCAACGAACTACCGCGTGATGCCGTGGAGAAGGGACTTTTCCTCGAGTCTGACCCGAGAAATCAATCCTCGTTAGAGAATGACATTGCCTTTGTCCGACAACGATGTCACTTACCCCTAAGTATCGCTTATGCAGCTCGAGAAACTTCGGGCGCTGAGTCGATACTTAATGCAGTGGGTATTACGACGGTGATCACGACGAGCGAAGGGCAAGTAGAGAAAACTACCCCGCGGCTTCGGTTACCTCAGTTTCGATTTGAAAGGGCAAACTCTGATGGCCAAGAAGAAGACCAAAGCAAAGCCTAAGTCTCCCAAGCGAGCAAAGGCTACCAAAGGTAAAAAGCCAAAAACAAAGACGGTGCCCTCGAAAAAGGCGAAAGCTAAAACTCACCTGCGGCATTCCAAAACGGCCAATTTCATTGATAAGATTCGCAATAACTCGATGGTAGATTATTTCACGCAGCTCAGAATCTTGAATCCTGCGGCGACACTCAAGGCTAGTTTAAACGAACCTCGTCGAGAGGGAGGCTTTGTTCGCCTCGCTCATGCGAATGAAGAATTTACCGCGCCCGTTCTTTCTAAGGGGAAATCGGTGACTCCACCCCTGAC
>JBBQIT010000416.1:0-4268 GCA_038325205.1 Bdellovibrionota bacterium | reverse complement strand
TTCAACCAGTGGTGGTCTTTGTATTTCTGATGATGTCCCAACTCATGCACCAAAATTTCAACCACAATCGCGAAATCAAAAGCCGCTACCATGCGAGTCAACTTTTTATCTTCGAAGATCTCTTTGTAGAAGACGGATTGATTAAGGTTGATCGGGCTGCCCTTCTCATACTCGGTATAAGCTAGTTTCAGGGCATTACATTCCTCTCGCCAAGCAAAGTCTTTCGGATTGGGATTAAACTTTAGCGCTTCCGAAGCCTCTTTTTCAAAGCGAAGATTATTTAAAATGGTTTGAATTAAGCGACTCTCGTCCGCATCGAGTCTGAGCTCTTCACGTTTCACAAGCGCTTCACGCAGAAAATAAGGCATGCTCTCAAAGGCGTAGGTAAATACAGCTTCGAGATCCCCCGTTCCGCCAGAGCTTTCACCGCCCGCGACGGCGTTATTCAAAATAAAGAAAGGAAACAAAATCCCTATGAGTAATTTTTTCATTAAAGACCACCAGGGACGATAAAGGGAAAAGACTCGGCCCGACATGTTTCTCGCATTCGCAATCTCCTAGTGGGGGCATCTATACCAGAATGCGAAAGACCGTTCCACAGGGGAACGCGGGGACGCCCTTGGGCCGTCGGGGACAGGCCCGAGCGCCAACCGAGATAAGGCAAGTTGTTGTTATTATTGATGAAAGTGTTTTATCGCCGACTCAGTAAAGACATTAATCAAACCTCGCCTCTCCGCCAGTTTTTTCAGCCGTGAAAAAACTCCTCTAATTTCAAATCCCGAATCTCGTGTATAACCTGCCGCAGGCATGACAGTTTCTACTCATCAAAAATACGTGTTTTTCGACTTCGATGGAACACTCGTCGACACCCTTGGTCTAGCCATGAGCTTCGGCAAGGAAGTTGGCCCAGACTTTAATCTCAAAGAGATAAGCGTCGAAGAGTTTCGAAAACACTCGATGCGGGAAGCTTTAAAGCTCATGGGCCTTCCTATTTACCGCCTGCCCGAGTTTGTTATACGAATTAAAAAGTATCTTAACTTCCACATAGCATCGGTTCAGCTTTTTGAAGGGACAACAGAGCTACTCAAATCACTTAAGGATAAAGGGCTTCACCTTGTTGTTCTCAGTTCCAATTCAAAGGAAAATATCGAGTACGTCCTTCAGAAAAATGGAGTCCTCAATTGTTTCGATGAGATCATTTCTGATTCCAGTATTCTCGGTAAGCACAAAGTGTTGAGTCGAGCATTAAAGCAACTTTGTATCCACGCGGAGCAGGTCGTCTATGTTGGCGATGAAGTCCGGGACATCGAAGCTTGCCAAAAAGTTGGCGTCGCTATCGTTGCCGTTGATTGGGGATGGGATCACAAGCAACGGTTGGAGAAAGCTGCTTACGGTGGGATCGCTGGCAGCCCACAGAGGCTTGAGGCCATGATTCTCTACCGTTAGGAGCCCTGGTGAGAATACCTTAGTTTCTTTTAGGTTCACCAGTGCATGCGGCCACTAATCTTGGACGCATAAAATGGGTTCATGAACGCACTATCTCTGCCCTGAGTGACTCTCCGTGCTACAAGCTGGCCAACTAGTGAGGAGTCTCAATGACAAAGACAGGTGCCGTAATCGTAGCGACGTTAATGGTCTTCATCGTACCCCAGGCCTTTGGGGAGAGCCCGCAACAAGCGGTCCGCGATTCGATTCAGACGAGAAAAGAGCAGCGTGAAAAAAAAGCCGCCGCGGAAACCGCGGAAAACGACCGCAAACGGGTTGCCAAGCAAGCTCAAATTAAAGCCGAACATACGGCGTGGCTCGCCGAACTTCCCGGCATTCAAAAAAGGCTAAGCGGCGGCTCCACAACTAGCTATGGCTTGAAACAGGTAAAAAAGGACCTAGAGCAGTTAGGCAAACACATATTTATACATGACGAGGGTCAGCCGGTAGATAGCCTCGAGCAGCCGGAAAAAAGATCCCCAGCCATGATTAAAGCCGCCGTTCAGTATCTGGATAGTTTGGAATCAATCACTCCTGATCACCGAACAAGGGACGAAATCGAGGCTCACGATCTTGTAAATCACTTCATCCTGATGGAAACGCGATCCCTTGGTCCAGAGTATTCTGAAACCAAAAAAACGGAAGTGGTACAAGCCATTTTTAAGTACGCGACCAGCCGTTTGCAGTATGAGAGTCAGCGCGATGGAGCGAGTACCGAAAAACAAGGAATCGCGCACTACTACAGCCTAACATTTGACCGCAGCGGTTGGTGGCTAGCACAGAATCCTCACCCAGTAGCTGAATTGCTCTTTCTCATTTTCGACCATCGCAGCGCCACGCTTCTAAAGGTCTCGAGAGCCGAAGTGCTGAATGGGGTGAAGGACCTTGTCGAGCTCGTGGACCTGAACCCCTTCGGTATAGAGAAGATGGTCGGAGTCCCTCGAGCCTACTTTGATCGAATAAAGCGAGTGATCTCTGAACAGGAAAACGAGAACGAGTAAGAGACGCGCATTGCTTAGTGGAGGGAACGCAAAGCATGTAGGAGGGCGGCGGCCCACGATTTGACCCAGGCTTCGCTGGGATTGGAATCATACGGGTAATGAAAAAATCCCGCCACCTGCTTCGAAGCTTTAGCGGGGAATGAGATTCGGCCCCCTGCTAAATGAATCTCTGCTCCATTGATCGCACTTTGCACAACGTAGGAAACATTATTGCAAAGGTAATCATTCCCTCCCCTAGCCTCTTTCGGGGTTTCAATCGTGATGTCAGGGGCGAATCGTCGTACCGAATCTAGTAACGCGTCGGCGACCTTTTGGTTGTCCCACGAATGAGGAACTTTCGGAGTGACACCTTTGGCATCAGGATCTAACACGAAAGTATGGGCAGACAAGCCGCAGGGTTTGTCCTTGCACCACGGGGTATTGGTGTCCCGGAGCGGATTTCCTTCGGCATCAAACCCGGAAAGTGACGTGGCGCTGTTTTGTGCTCCCGCCTCAACGATCGCTGTAGCGTTTCCGATTCCGCTCATCATGACTACTTGAGGATTGAAGCGTTCGATCTCAGTGAGCAAAATGGCCCCGGCGAGATCCCATACTACATCGACATACACAAAACAGAATTCGATCGTTTCCCCTTCAACTACAAGCTTGCGTGTCGTCGCCCAACCGCCGTGCGCGGTCTGGGGAAGATCGGAAAGTCCAGAGAGACTAGCAACGACGGCACCGGATAAATTGCGACTCACTCCCTGAAAAGGACCAAAGCCTTGAAGTAAGATTCGCCGCTCGCTCCCTCCCGAAGGAAGGCAACCTTTTGCTTTGGCTTTATATTGCCGGAAAGTCTGCGAAACCCATTGGTTTCCAAGTTCGCCTAAATTAGTATCGAGAACATCTTCCGCTTGCGCCGCAAAACAGACTAGCGAAACCATCAAAAAAATAAGTCGCATTTTTCCCCCATACCTACAAAAGGCAAAAGGGAAGGATTAGGCAAGCCGCGTCGAATCAGCCGACATAAGGTTCGTGGGCAAAGTGGCTCTTCAACCTTTGGCAATCACCGAGAAAAAATTGCTAATGCTTAGGGAGTAATGTGGATGGAATCGACTAAATCTCTCAGGCGTAAGCGGGCGGTAAAAAGTTGTCGCTTGACCGTTCCCACCGGGCGATTCGTGGCGCCCGCAATTTCGACCAAAGACAATCCCTCAAAATAAAATAGCTTCGCGGCCGTCCTCACGCCGGCACTATCGTTCAGCGATTCGACCGCTTTTCGAACGGCTCCCTGCAGTTCTAAAAACACCAGGGAATCGTCAGGCGGCAACTCGCGTCCATAGATAAGTCTCGCTAGAGGATCATTTTCCGTCTGACCAACATCACCGAGTGAGACAGAGCTCCGCTCACGAATCGACTTATTTATCCACGTGCGCCGAGCAATCAAGCGTACCCATCCCCCTACCGAAGTGTGACACTGATGCCGTTTCTGCCACGCGATGAGCGCAACATCTTGAAAAAGGTCGTCGGCATTTTGTGAATTGCGCGTGAGGTAGCGGCACTGCCCCCGAACGGTGTGCTCCAGGCGTCCCCAGAGTTCGATGAATGCGGACTGGTCGCCTCTCTGCGCTCGAAGCATCAGGGTCTCGAGCGTTTGCTCGATTTCTAGTTCGTCAGAAATCGGAATTTCATCACAGCTAACTAAATTGGGAAGTTCGTTATCCCCAAAGGCCAGTCTGGTTGTGCAAAGGAAGAAAAGAAGAAAAAATGGTAATGAACGACGAGCGGATCTCACCCCATACC
>JBBQIT010000415.1:0-4278 GCA_038325205.1 Bdellovibrionota bacterium | reverse complement strand
GTGCAGTCCACACGAGGAATTACGCTAACCACACACGACGCCGTAAATATTCGAACTTTTCTTTCGGCAAATGGAATACATGTAGCCAAAGAAATACGCGAGGCCACGCACAATATAATGACTCACGGACGAGCTGTAGACAGATACGAGGAAGAGCCCCTCACCAATCTCACGCTTCGTTTGCTTAATCCAGAAAAGGCTCCCCCAAAGCCACATCAAGCTCACCGATTGGGCATTCTTTATGAGGGATCGTGCGAAATGTCTCTGGAAGAGTTTTTTAATTCTATGTAATAGAGAATTCTTTACTCCCCGCTGATTCGATCGCGGGTGTATTTCACGAAGCTTCGAATGCCCTCGCGAATTTCAACACGGGGGCGCCAGCCAGTTTTCTCAGTTCCCGAAATATCCGCAAGAGTGCGTTCGGCCTCAGCAGGAAGTTCTGGTTTGAAGATAGGTTTAATTCCGCTTTTAATTTCACTCTCGATGAGATCGAAGATCTCTAGAATCGAATAGTCTTTTCCCGACCCCAAATTGTAAGTTCCTCCTCGAAGAGAAGGCTCCAAAATCAGTTTAAGATGGAAATCGTTTACGTCATCGACGTGAATAAAATCTCGTCTTTTCTCGCCTGTCCCGTAAATAAAAGGCGCTTCTCCCGAAAGCAGCTTAATCGTGAAAGCACTCATCACGGGAGGAATGACTCGGCGCCAATCTTGAGCCGGGCCATAAACATTGAAGTAACGAACCGTACTGACGTTCAATCCATGCAAATGCGAAAACGCTTCACACATCAGAGCGGCGCCACGCTTGCTGCACGCGTAAACAGACATCGGGTGAACGACATCCACTCGCGAAGGAAAGGTGGTGACACCCTCATATTCCGCAGAAGTATCTGAGTAGATCAGATGTTCTACTTTCTGCTCCACAGCGGCTTTCAATACATTGGCAGTTCCTACTACGTTAATGTCTGCGGTGAGAGTTGGATTAGCGGCGCAATCGGCGAGACAGTTCTTGGCGGCCATATGAAAAATCGTATGCACGCCTTCTAGGTGTCTTGCCAAATCTGAATTACGGATATCAACTTTTCGAAAATCAGCTCCTTTAGGAATGTTTTCCAAAGTTCCCGCAGAGAGATCATCGATAGCGATCACTTCAAAGCCTTCACCGACCAGCTGCCGCGTGAGATTGCTGCCGATAAAGCCAGCGGCCCCAGTGACCATAATTCTTTTTGAGTTAGCCATGAAACATCCGCTCTGGATTTTGCGCTAATAACCGCAAACGAATTTTTAAAATCTCGCTCATATTTCGCGCGGTTCCTACGATCGGATTATACCGAGTGTCACTGTCGTTCGACCACTCAACCCCAAATTCCGCGCCTTTAAATCCCAGTCGACCGGCAATCATCAAAGCTTCCACGTCAAACATGAATCCATCGGTTTTTACTTGAGAGAAAATCTCATTCGCCGCTTTCGCCGTATAAAACTTAAAACCACATTGAGTGTCACTCACCCGGATGCCCATTACCGCTCTCATGAGGTGAAGAAAAACTTTGGAGCCAGCCCTGCGATATAAAGGTTGCTGGCGTGCGATCTTAGTTCCCGAAACCCTCCGGGAGGCGATCGCAAAATCGAATCCTTCATCCAGCTTTTCCAGCGCTTTGGCGATATAAGAAAAAGGAACACAAAGACCGGAGTCAGCAAACCCAACGTACTTACCTTTGGCTCTCACTATTCCGTAACGAACCGCGTACCCCTTCCCCCGATTCTCGCCGTACGACAAAAGGCGGAATCTTACCCGCGAAGCGCTGAGCCCCTTGAAGCAACTTTCGATGCTCTCGCGCGTGCCATCCTGGCTTCCATCATCTACAAAAAGCACTTCAGAATCATACGGTTGCGCCTCTAAATAGGTGGACACCGCTTCGATGTCTCGCGCTATCTTCTTGGCCTCGTTATAAGCAGGAATGACGACACTTAAGTGCATATAGGTAACTAATCCGTAACCCAAAAAAGACCTCCTGGAAAGGCTCTTTGACGGGTATAAGGAGGGGTGGCTATATTACCAGGCTCTTTATGATTATTACGCGAACCCCATTTCGATTTACCCTTGGCGGAGGCGGCACCGACCTGCCCTCTTATTACTCCCGTTACGGCGGCCTTATCTTTGCCGCTGCCATAGATAAGTACATGTACATTTCGGTAAATCGACCGATCGTCGACGATCTGGTTCGAGTGAAATACTCCAAATCGGAAACGGTCGAAACCGTGGCCCATTTGCAGCACGAACTTGCGAAAGCGGCTTTGGATAGGCTTGGTTTTTCCAACGCCATCGAAATTATTTCCATGGCAGATATTCCGGCCGGTACCGGACTTGGTTCTTCAAGCTGTTACATGGTGGGACTACTCAACGCGCTTTATGTTCTTAAACGAGAGCCTCGGCCCGTTTCGGAAATTGCCGAGACCGCCTGTCATTTAGAAATGAATGTCCTCAAAAAAGCGGTGGGTAAGCAGGACCAATATTTGGCGGCCTACGGCGGTCTTCCTATCCTTGAGATTGAGACCGACGGAAAAGTAAAAGTTCGGCAAGCAAGAATCGATTTTGCGACGATTGATGAACTGAATCGGAACACTCTTATTTTTTACACGGGGATTACCCGTCAAGCTGATGAGATCTTGCGTCACCAAGATAGCTCAGTCCAAAAATCAGATAGCACTGTCACGGACAGCCTGCATCTCATCAAAGAGATCGGTTACGAGATTATCGACGCTCTTGAGTCCGGCAATATCGATAAGTTTGGATTGCTCATGGACGACCACTGGAAAGCGAAGAAAAAACTTTCCGCCAAAGTGGCCGATAGCCGAATTGACAGGCTCTACGAGATCGCAAAACTTAACGGCGCTCTCGGCGGAAAGATTACTGGCGCTGGTGGCGGCGGCTTTTTTGTTTTTTACACCGCCAATCAGCATCAACAATTGCGACGAGCTATGGCCGCTGAAGGTTTGCGAGAACTCCGTTACCGGTTCGATATGGAAGGAACTCGCGTCTTAGTAAATCTTTCCGATAGCAGAGGACGTAATGAAAACCAGCCAGAACGGCGCATCTCCGAGCCCCGTAACCCTGATCACGGGATATCGGGGACTTGCTGAATCCTTTATTCAAGCTTTCCTAAGCCGAGGCCATCGCGTTTCTGTTCTAGTGCGGCAGCCCCGGGCCCTAGCCTCTTTGAAAGAACGCTTTCCCACCGCTCATTTTGAAGTGGGGGATACCTCTTCCGAGAACGATACCCAGCGATGGATAGGAAACTCGCTCTCTTCTTTTGGATCTATCGACTGTTTGGTGAACAACGCGGCTATTCAGGGCCCCGCTGGAACCCTCCACGAGATCGATCTTAAGAGTTTCGCAGAGACTTTGGACATCAACTTTCTGGCGCCGGTTAGGATCATCCATCAACTCCTGCCTCATTTTCTAGAACAAGGGCACGGCACTGTGATTAATATTTCTGGAGGAGGCGCCACGGCGGCTAGGCCGCGCTTTTCTCCCTACGCGACTTCGAAAGCTGCTTTGGTTCGGTTAACCGATACTCTCGCCGAAGAATACCCAGATCTTCGCTTCTACGCGATAGCGCCTGGGGGGCTTCGCACTTCAATGACGGAAGCGGTAGTAAAAATGGGGGAGAAACTGGCAGGGAAAGAATACGACCAAGCCAAGCTGCGCTGGGAAGTGGGTGGAGATGATCCCAAGCGAGCCGCAGAACTTGCTTGTTGGTTATTCGAACACAGCCCCACTTCATTGAATGGCCGTTTAATAAGTGCCATCCACGATGATTACCAGGCGTTTGAATCTAAAGCGCCAAAGGCAGAATGGTGGAAATTGCGCCGAGTAGATTCGTTGCTTAAACAAAAGATGGAAGACTAACGAATGACTGGCCCTCTCAAACGCCGTGCTCTTTTTATTGATCGAGACGGTATTTTTCACGCGTTAGTTCCTTGGGGGACTGGCGGAGAGCTCTGCGCGCCGCGCCATCGTGATGAACTAGTTCCCTTTGATTCGGTTCAGGGCATAGCCTCTATCAAAACTTTGGGGTACGTCCTAATCCTCGTCACCAACCAGCCTGACGTGGAGCGAGGCATCATCGAAAGAAGTTTTGTCGACGAGGTTAACGCGCAATATCAACGGGATTTTGAGCTAGATGCTGTCTACTGCTGCTTTGCCTCTTTAGACTCCGACCCGATGAAAAAGCCAAATCCAGGCATGTTCCTTAAAGCAGCCAAAGAGCACGACCTA
>JBBQIT010000414.1:0-4280 GCA_038325205.1 Bdellovibrionota bacterium | reverse complement strand
ACCGCTTGTGCCGAGGCATACCCCGTGCGGAAGTACTGAAACCCATCGCGGTACAGCTTATAAACTAAAGTCGTAGTTTCACCCGCGGGGCCGCCGCCCGTCAGAATATGAATTTGACCAAAGCTCTGGAGAGAATTGATCACCGAAACAATCATTACGAAAAAAAGCGTCGGTGAAAGAACGGGAAGGACCACATGGCGAAAGCGCTGCAGGCGACTAGCGCCATCCATCATGGCGGCTTCCCTAAGCTCCTGCGGAACCGAGCTTAGGCCTGCCAAAAAGAAAATGACGTTAAAGCCGATCTCCTTCCAGACGGTGGCGATGGCGACGCCCAGCAATGCCCAATGAGGATCGCCCAACCAGTTGGGCCCTGTGCCGCCCAGACTATCGACGATATAATTGAGATACCCTGCGGTGGGATTGTAGATAAAGATCCAAAGCATCGCTGCCATGGCTGAAGAGATAGCGACTGGCAAAAGGAATATTGTGCGAAGCACTCCTCGGCAATACGGGTTGGAATCTAAAGCCAGAGCCGCAATGAGACTAAGGACAATCGAGGGAATCACGGTAAGTAAAGTGAACAGCAAAGTGATTCGAATCGTGTTCCAATAAACCGAAGAAGTGAGTAAGTCTCTGTAGTTTTCTAATCCCACAAAATACGAGCGCCCCGAAAAGGGTTCGACTTCAAAGAGGCTCAGGTACATGGAGTTCAGCGCGGGATAGATGACGAAAACTCCCAACGCAAGCATAGTGGGGAAAAGTAAGACCCAAGCGAGCCATGGGCGCGCTTTCACAGTCGTGCCCCCGCTTCATCGAAGAAGAAGACCGATTTTTCGTCGACGCTTAACTGAAGCTCTTGATCGAAGGGAGGAAATGCCGTGTCTTTAATTTCAGTAATCACTGAGTGAGTGCCGAGCTGCAGATGGACGTGGGCGTTACTGCCTAGAGGCTCTACTAAGGAGACTTTGCCCTTTCCCAAACTTAGCTTGAGCCCATTCTCGCCCATGCGAGTAGCTTCGGGCCGGAACCCAATGACAGAGGTATTAGCCGGAGCTTTCACACTAGGGACTGATGCGACCGGAAGAAAATTCATTGAGGGCGTTCCGATGAAAGAAGCGACAAACTTGGTTTTGGGATTGTTATAGACTTCTAAGGGCGGACCTACCTGCTCTAGCTTTCCCTTATGCATCACCGCGATTCGATCCGCCAGAGTCATGGCTTCGACCTGATCATGGGTCACATAAACGGCGGTAGTTTTAAATTTTCGATGCAGCATCGAAATCTCGGCCCGCATCTTCACCCGTAGTTGGGCGTCTAAGTTAGAGAGCGGCTCGTCGAAGAGAAATACGGCAGGGTCACGCACCATGGCTCGACCCATCGCCACTCGCTGTTTTTGTCCGCCGGAGAGTTGGCCGGGCTTCTTATATAAATGTTCGGTAAGGCCCAGAGTATCAGCGGCTGATTTCACCCGACCCTCTATCTCAGTTGAGTTCACTTTAGAGAGTTTGAGGGCGAAGGCCATGTTGTCGAACACGGTCATATGGGGATAGAGGGCGTAGTTCTGAAACACCATCGCAACGCCACGTTGTTTGGGGCTTAGGTGATTTACGACCTTGCCGTCAATTGAGATAGTCCCGCTCGAGACCTCTTCTAGGCCAGCGATTAGCCTTAAAAGCGTACTTTTCCCGCAGCCCGATGGGCCCACAAGGACCATGAACTCGCCTGGAGCTATATTTAGATCGATTCGATGAAGGACGTGTGTCGTCCCGAAACTCTTGGCAACACCGCTGATTTCGACTGCTGGCACGTAGGTAGCCTCCCAAACACTTGAGTACGGGTACCGTTAAAGAAAGGGCACGTCAACTTTCGCACTGGGGTCATGGCGGGCAGGAGCCGACGAAACTATTCGCCCTAAAACCCAAACCCATAGACATAGGTAATAAAGCTAACGCTAGCGCTGACGCTAACGTTAGGTTCGGAGGTGCCCTTTCCTAGCGTTAGCGTCAGCGCTAGCGTTAGCTCTATTACCTAGATCTAAGGTGTGTGGTTGGGTCTCGATCGGTGGATTCAAGGCCGGAAATAAAAAAAGAGCGGGATAGGAAACCTATCCCGCTCTTTTTCATCTTAAAGAGGATTAAGCCGGTTCCATATACATCAGAAAGTCTGAAGTCACACAGCCGTCATCACGCGATTCGCTTTCGGCGACAGTGTTTTGTTCGTTCTCTTCCCGATTGTATCGGTGCATCGATCGTCTGAGGTATTCGCTTACCGCCTGGTAGCTGAATCCCGTGGGAAGATCAATGCTTGGTCCCGAAGCCAAAGCTTGGGGAACAGCAGGAATGCCAAGTTTCTTAATTCGGTCGTAGTTGGCCTTCGCCGCTTCAAACTCTCGAGCGCCAGTGTCGCGTACGATCCGAAGGACGTCGCGGGTCACTCGATAGCGGTGGGTGAGAATGCGGCTGCCTTGACGCTCGCGAATGGAGCGTTCTACCGCTTCCGATTCCACAAACATAGCGACACTGTCGCCGCCGGGTTCAGAGATAAAGCTAAACACGGTGATAGGAATCGCTCCTTGACCGAAATCGACCAGAAAGCGGTGATTGCTTTTCAGGTCGTATTTTAACGGCTGCAAAATTTCATCCGGTAGGACGTTTTTGGTGACCGTAACAATACCACCAGAAGTCATTCGCTCGCCTTCGGCTCTTACGAAATCTTTAAAACGGACTTTGATTCGAAGCTCAGGGCCTGCGCCGACAGTGTCGGACATACAATGGTAGAGGACCATTTGATAAGGCTGAGCGGTAACGATACCGCCACTGCTTCGCGCAATGGCTTTTGGCGTGCCGTCTAATTTCGCTAGCGCGGTTTCAAAAATTGTTTTTTTGATGTGGGCTTCTTGTCGACGACCCTTAGGATCGAAATAGACTAGGCGGTATTTATCTTCGTAATCTTCTTCTCCAAGAACGATGAATGACTCGACAGGAATGCGAAATGGAATAGAACTCTTCATGTAACCCCCTAAGATGTGTGGACTGAAACGTAACCCCTGAGGTTGTTAAATGCATAGAGTCTGCCAATTTTGTTAGAGACGATTTACAAGCGTTAGCGGGCTAACATTTGATGAACTAGTATGCGCCACAATTTTTTCAATCGGATAAAGCGTTGATTTGGACAGGATTTACGGTGTTCTCCTCTTAGACAGTCGATAGAAGAAGAGTCTCAGGAAAACAAACTACTGCATTCTTTGAATATTTTTAGGAGCTCCCCTAGAGAGCATTCGATCCAAAGCCACTTTCGCGAAATGTGAAGCATAGGGCGAGACCGAAACGGTCTCGAAAGCTTCGGACTAATACCCTACCTGCACGGAAAGCTGCCCCCGAAGGCAACGGTCTCAAGCCCCTGGAACTCCTCCGGAATACACATTTAATCATTTAAATACATATACTTAACAAGTCAGCTTCAGGAACCTCAATTTTATAACGCTCTGCGCCGAAGAGAAAGGTAGGCAGTTACGCCTCGCGTTAAAGAAGAGGAATTCCATGGCCGCAAGATTGAAAAAAACCGGGTTGGTTCAACCATTGAAGGAATCGCTTCGGATGGTTCCCTCCCGTAAAAACCTGGCCGAATGTAGAATTTGCTCCGCTCCATTGAACCTAAAAGTAAGGGCACAATTGAAAGCGCCTTGGATAGCGACCGATTGCCCCGAGTGCGGGGTAGCTATGGTGCATCCTTTCCCCGACGCCGACATGTTAAAGGTTCACTACAACAGCGAGTACGCGCCTACAGAAATTACCGACACGAACACCACCATTCTGGTGACGAGGCATAAGCCCATCGTTGAAAATCTGGTAAACCGTTTACCCAAGACACAACCACTTCGCTTCCTTGATTACGGATTCGGCGCGGGGGCATTCCTAAGGCAAGTGGCTCTTTCTGGACACCGAGCCAAGGGCGTTGATTTCAGCGCGCGAAGTTGCGCAGCGCTGAAAAGCCTTGCCAGAATTGACGGAACGAAGATTGAAGTAGCTTGCTTGGCCGATGGTGCACTCCACTCGATTTTAAAAAATGAAAAGTTCGACTGCATCACCTTATTTCAAGTGATTGAACATCTTTTGGATCCGGTAGCCGTGTTAAAGGATTTGGCTAGCCATTTGAAAGAAGATGGAATTTTGTTTTTAGAGTGTCCCAACGAAGACGCCTTCTATCTTAAAATGAAAAACGCGGGTCGCCATATAATGAATCGTGGCAACTTTTACGGCTCTTTAAATCCCCCGCAACAT
>JBBQIT010000413.1:0-4309 GCA_038325205.1 Bdellovibrionota bacterium | reverse complement strand
ATCGGCGGCACGCTGAATTTGACGAATTTGTGCCGCGATCGCTTGGGCAAAAGGATCGAAACTTGCGATAACAGGCGGGACCACGATCGGAGGCAAACCGCCGGTAGAGGGATCCGCATTGGAACAAAGATTAGTGTCGGCCGCGTATTGCAGACCTGAGATCGCGCGATAGCCTTCGGCTTGTTGACAGATGAACGGATCCACCTGAGGCGCCGAACCCGCTCCATTATAGTAAGCGGGTCCTCTAGGGAAGTTTCGGTTGTGTCTTAGATGGGTGACGTTCACGCGCATCGCGAACTCTTTAAGATCCTGGCGCATGCGGTAGTTAACCGCGGCAATACGATTTAACTGTCTCGCTTCCCAGGCAGCCCCGGCGTAGGCCGCACTATCAGCTGCGATTTGTAGGTTGATCTTGTCGTTAACGAGATGACCAAAGTCGACGACGAAGGCAAAAAGGACAAAAAGGAACGTAAACACGAGCGCGAACAAAATCGCGACCTGCCCCCGTTCTCCCCTCTTTACTATCCTCATTCCCGACCCCATACTCTCATTATACTCCGCGTTAAGGAACGGTGCACCGGTCTAATAGGCGTACAACCCCCCTAGTGAGCCCACTGCATCAGAATAAACATCGGAATTTGGAAACGTTTTTATGAGTTTTGGAGTAATCTAGTGTCTAGATCGTCGACAACGCGGTCAATCATGCCTAATTTTATGACCCCCCAAGAAATGTATCCTTATTGCTTGAAGATCCCGGCCTTTCTTCCGATAGAGAATCAAAGGAGTTTTCGATGAAGAAAAAAGGACAACTTTTTCTGTCTACATTATTGGCATTCTTTCTGGGTGCCACTCTTACCGTAGGACTTGGCTACTATAAAAGTAGCGAGGCCGCTCCCAACTACGAATACTTGGACTTGTTCACGAAGGTATTACACTTCACTCAAGCCAATTACGTAGAAGAGGTGGACACGAAGAAGTTAATCGAAGGTGCCATCAAGGGAATGCTAAGCGTTCTCGACCCTCACACGGTTTACCTTCCACCTGAACAGTTTAAAGAGATGCAGGTCGACACCAGCGGCAAGTTTGGTGGACTCGGCATCGAAATCACTATTAACGAGGGTTATCTCTCGGTAGTGACCGCGATTGAAGATACGCCAGCTTTCTACGCCGGTGTTGAGCCAGGCGATAAAATCATCATCATCGAAGACAAAGTAAAAAAGATTAAAAAAGAGACTAAGGGCATGACCCTCCAAGAAGCCGTGAACTTAATGCGCGGTGAAAAGGGAAGTAAGGTCACCATTAGTGTCGCTCGAAAAGGCGCTGACAAGTTGCTGCCTATCGAAATTAAACGCGACATCATCAAAGTCGCTAGCGTAAAAGGCGGACTCTTAGAGCCCGATTACGGCTGGTTGCGTGTTACGGCTTTCCAAGCCAACACGAGCCGCGACTTGCGCAAACGTTTAGAAGCGATGACCAAAGACAACAAAGGCCCCTTGAAAGGCGTTGTTCTCGACCTTCGTAACAATCCAGGCGGATTGCTAGAAGAAGCGGTCAACGTTGCTGGTCTTTTCATGGATAAGAGCCCCATCGTATCCACGATTGGCCGTAACAAAGCTAAAAAAGAGGTTGAGTACTCCTCGGGAGATCATCCTTATAAAGATTTCAAAATGGTCGTTCTCGTCAATGAAGCCAGTGCCAGTGCCTCGGAAATCGTGGCCGGTGCGCTTCAAGATCTAAAGAGAGCCATCATCATTGGAAAACAGACCTTCGGTAAAGGTTCTGTGCAGACGGTCATTGATCTCGAAAACAAATCGGGATTGAAATTGACGGTTGCGCGGTACTACACGCCGAGCGGTCGCACCATTCAATCAAAAGGCATCACGCCTGATATCGTCGTCGATAGACTCGATACGGCTCTCTTGGATAAGGCCCGGAAAGGCCACATGCTCCGAGAAGCTGATCTCGAAGGTCATCTGATTAATCCAGACGGGGAAACCAAAGAAGCCGCTGAGGATGACCCAACTAAGATCACCAAGGGTGGCGAAGACGATAAATCTAAGGAAAAAGACAAACGTCCTATCCTCGAAAAAGACGGCAAAAAAGTGCGGGTAGATGATCCTAAGGAATTGGTGAAGACTGATTATCAGCTTCAACAATCGTTGGGGTACTTGAAAGCCTGGCACATCTTTGAAGCTGCTGATCCGGCCAATAACACTGGCGAGAAATCGGCTGCTTTAAAGAAAGAATAGCTGTCGGTTCTTAGTGGGCTTCGGCCCACCGACTGATCAAAGACTTGTCCGATTCGCTGAGACTGGCCATTGCCTCTCTCATCTTGGGTGGAACCTTGCCTTTAAAGATGGGGGTCGCGTCTGCCATGCTGGGGGCGCTATGACAGCCCGAGCAGGTTGTCGTGAGCATTTTGGCTATTTTCGAATCGATATCGGAACTATCACCTTTGCTGCCGCCGTCGCCATTATCGGGCGCGGGATCGGTCACCCCATTAGAAGACGAGCTTCGTCCGCCTACAAGGTTATCGAAATCCTCATCCTTCTTACTTTTCGCGGGAGCTGGTTTTGCGGCTTCGGCTGTAGTCGTGGCACTCGCGGTCTCGTGTTGAGGTCCGTTGACTGATGCCGCTGGCGCTTGAATTCCTTGTTCGGGAGAGGGCTTTCCGGCAAACGTAGCTGGAGTCGTAGGAGCGTAGCTTCCGCTATTTCCATTCGCTAAATAGGATCCGGCATCGCGGCCTAGGATATTACAGGGTCCGCCGGCATACCCGCTATAACCCGGGCTGGTATAGGCAGGACGTCCACCGACTGATGTTCCCTCATGCTCGGCATGTCCGACCACGCAAAACAAGCTCAGCGACAGCAATACGACTTTGGACCAACGCTTCACAGCAACAACCATGGCAACCTCCGCGGCGCTCAACGCTCGTATAGCCTTGTATTGAGCAACTGGAATGCCAGTTAGCCTTGTAGCCAGGGGCAGTGTGTTCTCCCTGTCTACGCTGTCAAAGTGCTCATCACTCGTAGGTAGACATTCACGCAGTCAAACGACTTAGCAGTCCACCCCACTGCCGGAATGCTCCATCCTCTTTTTTTCATTTGGAACAATTTTTTAGAGAATGCCTGCAAAGTGATACGGGTCGTCGTGACGACGAGTAGACGAGCCTTCCATAATAGCGCTTCAAAACATCTGTGGAAGGGGTCCTTATGAAAAAATTATCATCGATTACTTTGCTCGGCTTCGTTTTCTCGGCGTTATTGAGTGTGAACGCGTTAGCTCAAGTAGAGCGCGATCATGCATCTATCGTTATTAACGCGAGCACCAATGCTGCTTTTGCCATCGATTTAACTAAGACTACAAAAGTGGGCGGCGATTATGCCGTGATTACTGGTCCTTCGTGGCTCAGCCTTACGGCTGCCGGAATCTTATTCGGCAGCCCTAGCGAAAAAGAGATCGGTCACAACGAGATCTATGTTTCCGCTCAATACAATGGAAAAGAATATCTCTTCCACTTCGACGTCATGGTCGCCGCACCTCAAGCTTCGGCCAAGTATGATTTCAAAGTAAACGCGAATGAAGTCTTTAAAGCAGACCTTAAAGCCCTCTCCGGATTGGAAGGGACTTACACTTTCACCAACCTTCCTAAATGGGTCACGGGCCTTGCGACTGGCGTGCTTATCGGCGAGCCCAAGACTGAAGACGTAGGTACGAGTAAAGTACATGTGACGGTAACCAACGGCGAACAAGGTTCTAGCTTTGATGTCACCGTATCGGTCGCGAGTCTTTCCGCTCCGCAAGAGGGAATCCAAGTTCATGTCGGCGAAATGATCGAAATTGATTTAGTTCGCCTCTTGAACACGTTCGGCACTTTCCGAGCTACGCTACCTGACTGGATGCGCATGGGACCTCGAGCGATTATTAGAGGTGTTCCCAGATCATTCGATATTGGAACGCACGATATTGTAGTCACAGTGGCTAACAACCAAGGAACTACGCAGTACGCGTTCCAAGTTGAAGTCCTCCCCTAGGCGACGCCCTTTGCCCCTCTACCCGCTGGTCGGGTAGAGGGGCTTTTTTTTTGGAATCGTTCCCGACTTTGGGGTAGATTGCGCCCATGAACTTTTCCGAGTTAGCTTCCCGCCATCGATCCATTCGTAAGTACAAACGGGATTCTGTTCCTGAAGCCATTGTGAATCGAGTGCTTAAGGCAGCTCTGCGAGCCTCGTCGTCGGGTAACATGCAGTCGTATTCGATCATTGTGACCTCGGACCCTAAGGTAAAACAGGAACTTTACGAACCG